>DVLP01000148.1 GCA_018715445.1 Candidatus Avipropionibacterium avicola
CCCCGCAGCAGTACGGGCAGCAGCCTCAACAGCAGTACGGCCAACAGCCCCAGTACGGCCAACAGCCCCAGTACGGCCAGCAGCCGCAACAGCAGTACGGGCAGCAGCCTCAACAGGACTACGGCCAACAACCCCAGTACGGCGGGCAGCAGCAGCCCCAGTACGCCGGTCAGGGCCAGTCGTACGGGCAGCAGTCCCCGCAGCAGTACGGTCAGCAGCCCCAGCAGCAGTACGGGCAACAGCAGCAGTACGGGCAGCAGCAGTCGTACGGGCAGCAGCAGTACGGGCAGCAGGGCCCCGGGGGACAGCCGTCGGGCTTCACCCCGCCGCCACCGGCCAAGCGCTCCAACGGCCTGATCATCGGCCTGATCGGTGGCGGCCTGGCGCTGGCGCTGGTGGTCGGTCTGATCATCATGGTGCTCACCCGCAACGACGACGGCCCGGTCGGCATCGACGTGCCGCCGCCGAGCCCGCCGGCCTCCCAGCCGAACGATCCCGAGAGCACTCCGCCGTCTGGTGGCGGTGGCTCCGGTGAGGTCGGTGGCCTGAGCTACACGCTGCCGGACGGGTGGTCCGAGGTCTCGCGGGACTCGAGCTCGGTGACCCTGGAGACCGCCGAAGGGCGGCGGGTGCTGATCCAGACCGGTCAGGCCAGTGGCGGGATCAGCCAGTCGGTCGACCAGTTCACCCAAGCCTTGGCGAAGGATCTGACCAATGCCGAGGTGACCCCGGCGAAGCCGCTCGACATCAATGCGCCCGGCGTCGAGGCGGTCGAGGGCATCGTCGCCGGCACGGCGACCTCCAACTCCGGCTCGAAGCAGATGGTGTTCAACACCCTCGGCGCAGCCAAGGAGGACGGGTCCAAGGCGGTGCTGGCCACGATCGCCCGTGAGCAGGGTGACGACGCCGAGGCCGATGTGCAGGCCTTCGTGGGGCTGTTCAACGAGCTGCTCCGCGGGCTGGCCTGACCCACGGTCCACGGACGGGCCCCCACTGTCGGTGGGGGCCCGTACGCTGTTTCCATGCGCCCCCTCCAGGAACTGCAACGCCAGGTCGCCCCGCTGGCGGTCGAGAGTGAGTTCGACCCGGCCGGCGACCAGCCCGCCGCGATCGAGGACCTCGAGCGCCGGATCAAGGCCGGCGAGCAGGACGTCGTGCTGCTCGGTGCGACCGGCACCGGCAAAACGGCCACCGTGGCGTGGTTGGCCGAGCGACTGCAGCGGCCGATGTTGGTGATGCAGCCCAACAAGACCCTGGCCGCGCAGTTCGCCAACGAGCTGCGTCAGTTCTTCCCGCGCAACGCCGTCGAGTACTTCGTCTCGTACTACGACTACTACCAACCCGAGGCGTACATCCCGCAGACCGACACCTACATCGAGAAGGACTCCTCCCTCAACGAGGAGGTCGAGCGGCTGCGGCACAAGGCGACGTACTCCCTGCTCACCCGTCGTGACACGATCGTGGTGGCCACCGTCTCGGCGATCTACGGCCTGGGCACCCCGGAGGAGTACCTGGATCGCAAGATCACCCTGCGGGTCGGTGAGGAGCACGACCGCGACCAGCTGCTGCGGCGCCTGGTCGACATCCAGTACGCCCGCAACGACCTCGCCGGCACCCGCGGCACCTTCCGGGTGCGGGGTGACACCCTCGAGGTCTTCCCGATGTACGAGGAGTTGGCCTGGCGGGTCGAGTTCTTCGGCGACGAGATCGAGGGCCTGTCGACCCTGCAGCCGTTGACCGGCGAGGTGGTGACCAATGATGACGAGCTGTCGATCTTCCCGGCCACCCACTACACCGCCGGACCGGAGCGGATGGAGCGAGCGATCCGTGGGATCGAGGCCGAGCTCGCCGAGCGTCTGGCCGAGCTGGAGTCACAGCAGAAGCTGCTGGAGGCGCAACGGCTGCGGATGCGGACCTCGTACGACATTGAGATGATGCGCCAGATCGGCAGCTGCAACGGCATCGAGAACTACTCCCGCCACATGGACGGGCGTGGGCCGGGGAGTGCGCCGAGCTGTCTGCTCGACTACTTCCCGGAGGACTTCGTGCTCGTGATCGACGAGTCCCACGTCACCGTTCCCCAGATCGGCGGGATGTACGAGGGCGACATGTCCCGCAAGCGGACCCTCGTCGAGCACGGCTTCCGGCTGCCCTCGGCCATCGACAACCGACCACTGCGGTGGGAGGAGTTCGTCGAGCGGATCGGTCAGACCGTGTACCTCTCGGCGACCCCGGGCTCGTACGAGATGGCCCGCAGTGACGGCTTCGTGCAGCAGATCATCCGTCCCACCGGGCTGGTCGACCCGGAGGTCGTGGTGAAGCCGACCAAGGGCCAGATCGACGACCTGATGGCCGAGATCAACGAGCGCGTCGAGCGCAACGAGCGCGTACTGGTCACCACCCTGACCAAGAAGATGGCCGAGGACCTCACCGACTACCTCCTGGAGCACCAGATCCGTACTCGCTACCTGCACAGCGAGGTCGACACCCTGAAGCGGATCGAGTTGCTGCGCGAGCTGCGGATGGGCGAGTACGACGTGCTGGTCGGCATCAACCTGCTGCGGGAGGGCCTTGACCTGCCGGAGGTCTCGCTGGTGGCGATCCTGGATGCCGACAAGGAGGGCTTCCTGCGCAGCGACCGGTCGTTGATCCAGACCATCGGTCGAGCGGCCCGCAACGTGGCCGGCCAGGTCCACATGTATGCCGACAGGATCACCGCGTCGATGGCGGCGGCCATCGACGAGACCAACCGGCGTCGCGACATCCAGATCGCCTGGAACACCGAGCACGGGATCGACCCGAAACCGCTGCAGAAGCGGATCGCCGACATCACCGACATGTTGGCCCGCGAGGATGCCGACACCGCCGAGCTGCTCGGCTCGAACGGTGCACGCACCTCGCCGGTGCCGCGTGAGGTCGGCCAGCACACCCGCGACCTCGCCGCACTGCCCTCGGAGGACCTGGGCACGCTGGTGCAGGAGCTCACCGAGCAGATGCACGCGGCCGCGGCGGACCTGCAGTTCGAGGTCGCGGCACGACTGCGCGACGAGATCTCGGAGCTGAAGAAGGAGCTGCGCCAGATGCTCGAGGCGACGAAATGACACCGGGCGGATGCCGGTGATCGCCGGATCATGACGTAGACTGAATCGCTGGAGGGGAGTATTCCCTACGAGGCGTCATCGTCATCACGGATCCGTACGTTCGCGTGTGCGGCCCGGTGGCGCCTGCCGTTCACCTGATGGTGGAAGAGACCTCCGAGCTCGTCCCGCGCGACCTCACGTCGCACCCGTGTCTCGGAAAGGTTCCCCCCTGTCGTGAACGTGCACCTCTATGCCTGGGTCATCACCGTGGTGGTGACGATCGCTGTCCTGGTCGTCGATGTCGTCATCATCGGTCGCCGTCCCCACGAACCGTCGATGAAGGAAGCCGGATCCTTCATCGGGATGTACGTCGCGATGGCGGTGCTCTTCGGCATCGGTGTGTGGATGGTCTCCGGCGCCGACTACGGCAAACAGTTCTTCGCCGGGTGGCTCACCGAGTACAGCCTGTCGATCGACAACCTGTTCATCTTCGTCATCATCATGACCAAGATGAAGGTGCCTCGCCACCTCCAGCAGTTCGCCCTGATGGTGGGCATCATCCTGGCCCTGGTCTTCCGTGCGGTCTTCATCGCGCTCGGGGCCGCGGTGATCGACCGGTTCGCGGCGGTGTTCTTCCTCTTCGGCGGCTACCTGATCTACACCGCGATCAAGCTGTTCGTCGAGTGGCTGAAGGGTGACGACGACGAGGAAGAGGCCAAGGACGGGCTCTTCGTCCGCCTGATCCGTCGGTCCTTCCCCTCCACCCGAGACTTCCGTGGGGTGAAGCTGACCGTCAGTGACGACGGCAAACGACTGTTGACGCCGATGTTCTTCGTGATCCTGGCGCTCGGCACCACCGACCTGATCTTTGCCCTGGACTCGATCCCGGCGATCTACGGGCTCACCCAGGAGCCGTTCCTGGTCTTCACCGCGAACGTCTTCGCCCTGATGGGCCTGCGTCAGCTCTACTTCCTGATCGGTGGTCTGCTGAAGCGGCTCATCTACCTGTCGGTCGGGCTGTCGGTGATCCTGGTGTTCATCGGGGTCAAGCTGATGCTGCACGCCTTCCACGAGACCCACGTCCTGGAGTGGATCGGCTACCACGGCCCGGTGCCCGAGGTCAGCACGGAGCTCTCCCTCGGCGTGATCGTCACCACGCTGGTCGTCACCACGGTGGCCAGCCTGATCCGGACCCGCGGCAAGTCGGCCGCCGACCTGACCCCCGCGAAGCCGTCCGACGGCGAGGACTTCCCGGACTACCGGGCACCGAAGGACTGAGGCCCGGGTCTACGGAGCAGGACGGCCACTCGGCCTGCAGCCGTTTGCACTAGTCTCGGTGCGGACGGGCCATGAGGGCCCCGACAGGAGGAATCCAACAGTGAGCCGAAAGACAGCCCTCGTCGGATGCGGTGACATTTCCCGCCGACACATCCAGGTACTGGAAGAGATCGGGGCCGACCTGGTTGCCGTCTGCGACACCGACCCGGACCAGCTCGCCGCGGCGGCTCCCGGCCAGGACCTGATCCGGGTCGCCGACCATCGTGAGCTGCTCGGGATCGACGGTCTCGAGCTGGTCCACGTGACGACCCCGCACAACCAGCACGTCCCGGTGGCGGTCGACTTCCTCGAAGCCGGCATCCCGGTCCTGACCGAGAAGCCGATCGCGGCCTCGCTGGCCGAGGGGGAGCGCCTGATCGAGACGGCCAAGCGCACCGGCACCAAGATCGGCGTGAGCTTCCAGAACCGCTACAACGCCCAGTCCCAGGCCCTCAAGGAGATCCTCGAGGCCGGCACCTACGGCAAGGTGCTGGGTGGCCACGGCTCCGTGCTGTGGCGTCGTACCCCCGAGTACTACCGTGCCCGTCCGTGGCGCGGCAGCAAGGAGGGCAGCGGCGGCGGTCTGCTGATCAACCAGGCGATCCACACCATCGACATGTTGCAGTGGCTGCTCGGCGATGTCACCGAGGTCTCCGGGCATGCCGGGACCTACGGCTTGGGTGACGTGATCGAGGTCGAGGACACCGCGACCGTCGCGATGGTCCACGGCGACCCGTCGGTGCGCAGCGTGCTGACCGCCACGAACCTCAACGTCACCAACGATCCGGTGCTGGTCGAGATCCGTACCGAGGGTGCGGTGCTCACCATGGGGCAGGACCTCACGATCGCCCGTGAGGACGGCACCACCGAGACCATCGACGGTGCCGCCCGGGCGACCGGTCCGCGGTCCTACTGGGGCAACGCCCACCTGCTGCTGATCGAGGACTTCCACAAGACCCTCGACGATCCCGAGCCGTTCTGGATCGACGCCGCCGAGGGCTACAAGTCCCTCTGGATCCTCAAGCAGGTTCTGGGCTACTGACCCCCGCGGCAACCCGTTCCAGGTAGAACGAGCCGGTCTCGACGTCGGCTCGCAGGTGCGGGCAGGCCTGCTGGAGTTGTTCGGCATGTGCGTGCTGGAGGTAGTTCATGGCCGCCACGATCCGCCACGACGGACTGTCGGTCAGGAACGCCTCCAGCAGGTACTGCTCGTTCCAGAACCGGTGACGTCCCAGCACCCACAGCTCCGGATAGTCGCGGGGTGTGTAGATGTCGTGGACGTGGACCAGCACACCGGGCTGCAGGGTGGGCAGGATCTCCAGGTACTCGCAGAGCACGTCACCCCGGGGCCGGATCACGTGGGAGGAGTCGATGAAGAGCAGGTCGCCCTGCTCCAGATCGGCGAAGAAGTCGGGTCCGAGGTCCTCGACCCGCTGGCGGACCACGCGGACCCCGATCGAGTCCAGCCACCGGTTCTCGAACGGTTCGACACAGACGTGCTCGCAGCGGTGGTCCGGATCGTCGGCGCGGTTGGCGGCGATCGCCTTGGCCGCCACCAGGGTTGAGTTGCCGGACCCGATCTCGTAGATCCGTCGCGGTTTGCGGAGCCGGATCAGGTTGTACAGCATCTCCGCATCGCCCTGCTCGAACATGCCGTTGCCGAACCGGAACCCGTTGCGGGTGCCGGCGGGATCCTCCAGGTCGGCCAGCTCCGACTGGAAGGTGCACCGTTCCAGCAGGGCCAGTTGCTCGTCGTCGCGCCAGTCCAGTCCGGGCAGGGCACGAGGTTGGTCCAGCCGACCCGAGAGCGAGTCATGGTCGGCCCAGGGCTCGTAGTAGTGGTTCCTGACCGGCATCACCCCGACCCGGCGCAGCACGGCGCGGCAGATCGGTAGTCGATGCAGGCTGGCCCGTCGGATGAAGGCCATCAGGACTGCTGCTGGTACCAGCGGGATCGCGATGATCCCGTCGAGGAACCGCAAGATCTTTTCTGCACGTTCTTTGGCCGCCATGGCGATCTCCCCCGAGTGCACGGCCACGATGCCGTCTGGCGACAACTATCCTCGCGCCGCGATCGGACTGTCAAGGACAGGGGGCGTCGCTACGCGTCACCCGGGGTCCGTCCGCGTCCCAGTGCACCGCGTGCTCGCGGGGCGCGGCAGGGAGTCGGACCCGCAGCAGCTGGGGTGTCACCGTGAGTTCGACCGCCTCGGCAACCGCCTCGGGCCACACCTGGTCACCGGTGAGGGCGACCAGGACCACCACGGGCGCGGTGCCCACCTCGCCGGTGACGACTGGGGTGGCCGAGCTGGGTCCGTACGGGTTGGCACCCAGACCGGTACGGATCTCTGCGCCGGTGCAGCCGGACAGGCCCCAGATCGCACTGGTCAACCCGTCCTCGCGGGTGGCCAGTGCCCACGGGCGTCCGTCGG
The DNA here is from genome assembly GCA_018715445.1 of Candidatus Avipropionibacterium avicola. Classification (GTDB taxonomy): domain Bacteria; phylum Actinomycetota; class Actinomycetes; order Propionibacteriales; family Propionibacteriaceae; genus Avipropionibacterium; species Avipropionibacterium avicola. Next base: position 6,830 of record DVLP01000148.1, read on the forward strand.
CGTCGACCCCGGTCGCGGTGTCGGGGGCGGTGGTGGCGGCCAGGGCGGCCGCGCCGGCGGCGAACCGGACGGCGGCCCCGGACGCGATCGTGGCCCCGGGCGCGATCCTCACACAGCGCAGTTCGTACGCCCCGTGCACGATGCTGGTCACCTCTAACGGCACCGGGTCGAGGTCCTCGACCAGTGCTGGGTCTGATTGCCACACCGCCGGCGACCACGAGCTGGCATGGTCGGGCCCCTGGCCCAGCCGGTGGATCCGACCGCGACGACTCGTCACACCTTCGGCGGTGACGAGCTGGATCGCCTGGTCGACCGCGTCGGCCGGGACGTACTCCGGGCCGGTTCGGTTGGAGTAGGCGTACCGGCTGTAGCTGGGATCGGCGACCGGTTCCGCAGCGGCGGGCCCACTGCCGGCAGGCTCGGTCGGGACGGCACCCAGGTGGTCGCTGCCGTGGTTCACCAACCGGACCACGCCGTCGTGATGGGTGTTGTGCACCAGGAATCCCGGAGCCGGGCACGAGGTCACCCGGTCGGTGGTGTCGCCGTCGACGGTGGCCTCGGGCTCGGTCCACACCGGATCCTCGGCCGGCAGCAGCAGACCGAGGAAGCCCAGCGACGCCCAGTAGGGCGAGCCGGGACCGGAGTACGCCTGGGTCATCGGCAGATGGTGGTGGTACCACCCCAGGCTGAGCAGCCCGTGCTCGTCCGGCACCCCCTGCTCGACGAAGTGACGCGCCACCGAGGAGCACAGCCGTCGGGTCTGCCCCGGGCGCAACGGGGTGGCCCCGGCCAGCGCCCCGGTCCACAAGGGGGCCACCACGGCCATCCGGTAGGTCATCGACCGTCCCTGCATCACAGGCGCCCCCGACGGGCCGATCAGGTGCTGGAACTGCTCGATGAACTGGTGCAGCCGTTCCCGCCAGGTGACCAGGCGGTCCTCGACCCCGTCGACCCCGCTGCGGACGGCCATCCTGGCCCACAGGATCGGATAGCTGTGCAGCACGAAGGAGTTGTAGTGGTCGAAGTTCTGGCCGTCGCCGTCGCTGTACCAGCCGTCGCCGCGCGACCACCGGTCCAGCCGGTCCAGTCCCCGGTCGATCTCGCTGCGGTCGTGGTCGGCACCGACCGAGGCGAGGAACTCCTCGCCGGCGCTCTGGAACAACATCCAGTTGTTGTCGCCGGTGTGGGAGCCGATGAAGCCGGACAGCCAGTCCACGACATGGCCGCGGGTGCGCTCGTCGAGGCGGTCCCACAGCCAGGGCCGACTCTCGTTCAGGGCGATGGCAAGCAGCGAGGCCTCGACCATCGGTTGGGTGCGCGAGGTGATCCGGGGCCAGGCCTCGGGGCTGGCCGGATCGGCACCGGCCGCCAGTCCGCAGGCGTACCGGTCGATCAGGTCCTGGCACCCCTCACCATCGGTGGCGGCGATCCGGCAGGCCGCCAGCAGGCTGCTGCGGGCGAATCCCTCCAGCCCGTCACTGTCCGGACCGGATCGGCTGGCGCGTCCCGGCAGGTCGATCCGGGCCCCCAGGGGCGAGTCGTACGGCCGCAGTGCGGTGAGCAGGTGGTCGGCCAGCGCGATCCAGTGCTGCCGGGTCCAGCCGGTCTGGCCGGAGGTGATGCGGTCCGGGGGTGGCAGGTGCTCGATCCTGCCCGCGCCAGGGGTGGTCATGGGTCTGCCGTCACCAGCCGCGCTCACGCCACTGCTGCAGTTGCGGACGCTCGTGGCCGATCGTGGTGGAGTCACCGTGGCCGGGATGGACGGCCGTGTGGTCGCCGTACCGGGCGAAGAGCTTGGACTCCAGGTCGTCCATCAGGCTGGTGAAGTCCTCGGGTGAGTTGGTCTTGCCCGGTCCACCGGGGAAGAGGCTGTCCCCGGTGAACAACAGCTCGTCCTTGAGGGCCAACGCGATCGCCCCCGGGGTGTGGCCCACCAGCCCGACCACCCGCAGCATGATCGGCCCGCAGGTGATGTGGTCACCGTCCCAGACCCCGGTGATCGGCCCGGCCCCGGTGGCCTCGGTGATGGCCTCGACGTCCGGTGCACCGGCGAACAGCCGTGGTCCTCGCTGCTCGGCGAGCTCCGCGAGGGCACCGATGTGGTCGTGGTGACGATGGGTGGTGACGACCACGTCGGGTCCGTAGCCCTGCGTGACCTCGAGCAGGCGGTCGGGATCGGCTGCCGCGTCGATCAGGACCAGGTTGTCACCGTCCTGCAGGAGGTAGACGTTGTTGTCCATCCCGCCGACCGACAGCTTGGAGACCGTCAACCGGCCGTCACGGTGGATGACCACGGGCTCGCCGCCGGGGGTGACGTGGTACGGGTCGACGGGGGAGGACTGGTGGTCCGACATCTCGGTGACTCCTGGGAAGGGATCGGTGACACTACGGTGGTGCCATGACCGTACCGACTGTCGAGGCCGTCTGCAGCGCCTGGGGGCAACTGCGCAGCGAGCAGCCGCTGGTGCAGTGCCTGACCAATGTCGTGGTGGCCGGCTGGACCGCCAATGTCCTGCTGGCCGCACGCGCCGCCCCGGTGATGGTCGACAACCCGTTCGAGGCCGGGGACTGTGCGCGCCACGCCAGCGCGACCCTGGTGAACCTCGGCACGCCCCAGCAGGCGACCGCCGACGGGATGCGCGAGGCCGTACGGGCACGACAGGCGACCGGTCAGGGCTGGGTCCTCGACCCGGTGGCGGTCGGGGTGCTGGGCTGGCGGACCGAGCTGGCCCACGAGCTCGCCGCGATCGCACCACCCAGTCTGGTGCGGGGCAATGCCTCCGAGATCGCAGCCCTCGCTCCGGAGAGCGCCGGGGCTCCTGACAGCGGTCGCGGGGTCGATGCCACGACGACCCCGGAGGCCGTGCTGCCCGAGGCTCGCGCGCTGGCGGCGCAGTGGGGCTCGGTGGTGGCGGTCAGCGGGGAGACCGACCATGTGGTCTCACCGGACGGCGAGGTGGTACGGCTTCGCCACGGCCATCCCTGGCTCACCCGGGTGACCGGCTCCGGCTGCGCCCTCGGGGCCCTGGCGGCCGGCTGTGCGGCGGTCAGTGATCCGTTCACCGGGGCGGTGGCGGCCACGGCAGGCCTGACGTTGGCGGCCGAGGACGCGGCTCGGGGAGCCGGCGGACCGGGAAGTTTCGCCCCGGCGTTGCTGGACGCCCTCGATCAGCTCGGCCCGGACGCGATGGCCGAGCGGCTGGTCCTCACAACGGGGGAGGGCTGATCGCCTCGGCGCCCTCAGGGCTGACCGTGGCACGGCCGGTGAGCCATCCCAGGACGTCCGCCACCGGCCCGCGCACCTCGGGCGCTTCGCTGTTGGCAGGCCCGAGACGGTGGCGGGAGTTCTCGGTCACGACCTCGAACGGTTCGCTGACCCGTGGCCCCATGCGCTGGGCCACCCAGGCCAGCACGGCTTCCAGGGTGTCGCCGTCGTACGAGTCGAGCTCGACGCCGCAGTCAAGGTCGACATGGTGCAGGACGACCTCGGTGAGTCGTCCGGAGGGCAGGACGTGGGCGGGGGCCTCGGTACCGCCCCGCAGGGTGACCGTGGTCTCCCACCGACCTGCTGCGCCGACCCGGTCGAAGGTCTCGGCCAGCTCGGCGGCCGAGGTGTCCAGGTCGGTGTGCAGCTCCTCGCCGCCGCGGTCGGCGCCGGCGGCGATCTCCTCGTCACGAGCGGTGTCGCTGGCATACATGGTGCCGGGGATCCCGTCGAGTGCCCCGGTCGCCAGCCGACGCAGCCCGTCGGCCTGACGGGCGATGTGGGTGCCGACGT
>DVLP01000149.1 GCA_018715445.1 Candidatus Avipropionibacterium avicola
TGGACCTGCTCGGCGCTGGGGCACAACACGGTTGTCGTCGACTCCGATGACATGGATTCCGGTGGCCGCGACGGCGGCTCGGTGGAGGTGTTCGACCACAGCAACGAGGCGGTCCAGGTGGTCCGGGCCGAGTTCGGGACTGCCTATCCGCAGACGAGTCGCTACCAGCGGGAGACGTGGAGCATCGAGCATCCCGACACCGATCGTCATGCCGGCTACCTGCTGGACCTGTTCCGGGTGAGTGGTGGTGAGCGCCACGAGTACACCCTCAACGGTGACGCCAACCATGACGCGGAGATGGCCACCACGGCCGAGACCAGTCCGTACGGGGACTACTTGCTGCCGGAGGGGGTCACGGTCACCGAACCCGAGACCGAGATCGACTACGGCGACGCCGAGGGCCACTACTACGGCTACATCTATGTCCGCGACGTGGAACGCGCCGACCTGGGGGACGGCGCGTACGAGCTCTCCCTCAGCACCACCGTCGACGACCAGCCGGGCTCGGGGGCGCATGTGCTGGGGCTGGCCGGCACCGAGACCGAACTGTTCCTCGGCCAGTCACCGTCGGTGCGGGCCACCCGACTGAACGGCTCCGGCAGTGACACCAATGACGAAGCCGAGAAGTACTGGATGCCCAAGCTCGTACTTCGCCGTGAGGGCACGGATCTGGAGTCGTCGTTCGTCACGATGATCGAGCCCCACGGTGCCGACGAGGAGCTGCGGATCGAGGCGATCGAGCTGGTCGAGCACGATGGTGGCGACGACGACCTGGCCGTCCGGGTGACCCACCTCGACGGGACCGTCGACCTGATCCTGTCCTCGGTGAGCGGGGAGGGCACCCTCACCGCCGGCGGCGTGAGTCTCACCGGTCGACTGGGCTTCGTCCGGCTGGTGGATGACGAGGCGACCCTGCTCCATCTGGTCGGTGGCACCGAGCTCACCGGCGGGGGCAGCACGCTCAGCTCAGACGGACCGGTCACCGGCACCATCACCGGGACCCGACGGGTGATCGACCAGGACGAGGTCGACGCCCTGGTCACCACCGGCGAGGTGCCGGACTGGATCGCCGGCCACACCCTGGTGGTGACCCACCCCGACGGCAAGACCCATCCGTACCCGGTCAAGCAGGTCTCGACCGACGGCAACTCCACGGTGATCGAGTTGGACGGTGTCGACCCCGGGTTCACCGTCGACGGTGACCGCTCGGAGATGGTCTACACCCCGTTCACCCGTTGGTCGGGGGAGACCACCTTCCGCGTCGACAACTCCGAGTCCAACTGAGTCCACCGACGCGATGACCGCGACGCCTCCACCGCCGTCACCTGCCGGACCGCTCACTCGGCAGGTGGCGGCACGGCTGCGCCAACAGGTCCGGGGTGGGAGTTGGCCCCACCTGTCGCGACTGCCGCCCGATGCCGACCTGGCCCGCCACCTCGGGGTCGGCACCAACACGGTCCGGCGGGCCCTCACCCTGCTGCACACCGAGGGCCTGGTGGAGCGTCGGCGCGGGTCGGGCACCGTCGTGCTGGGTCAGCCGTCGTCGATCGAGCAGACCGGGCCGAGGGTCGGGGTGCTGGTCCCGTCGCTGACCCGCTACTTCCCGCCGCTGGTCCGTGGTGTCCGGGACGTGGTCGAGGCCGGTGGCGGCACGGTCGTGGCCCGTCCCAGTGACCATGGGGCGGCGCAGGAGTCGGCCGTGCTCGACGACTTCTGCTCGAGTGGGCTGGAGGCGATGGTGGTGGTGCCGTTGACGCCCAGCCTGGCCACGCCCCAGTTCCGTGATCGGCTGGAGTCGCTGGAGGTGCCGGTCGTGGTGGCCGAACGGCTCCCCCCGGTGAGCGGGGCCGAACGGGGCGACAGCCGGCTGTCCTGTGTGGTCAGTGACGTCCGTCGTGGCGGTCTGATGGCGGTGCACCATCTGGTGCGCGCCGGTCGGAGCCGGATCGGACTGCTGAGCTCGCGGGACACGGCCACCTCCGAGGACTTCCACAGTGGCTTCACCCAGGCCGCCCATGATCTGGGGGTCGCCGTCGGTCAGGCCACCCTGCGGTGGCGCTACGACTGGCGCCGACCGCAGCAGATCCGCCGTACGGTCAGGGGATACGTCTCGACGCTGGTGCAGACCGGCACCGACGCCGTGGTCTGCTTCGACAGCACGGTGGTGTCCGCACTGTTGCGGGAGCTCGAGGCGGCCGGCTGTCGCGTCCCCGATGACGTCGCGGTGATCACCTATGACGAGGAGGGTGGGCATCCCACTCCGATCCCGGTCACCGCCGTGGTCCCCGACCGCGGTGAGGTGGGCCGCCTGGCCGCCCACGTGCTGCTGCGCCAGCTCGACCGGGGCATCCAGATCCCCGTCACCCAGACACTGGTCTCCCCGGACCTGGTCCTCGGCGCCTCCACCTGAGCGCGCAGCACGCACGCTGCTGCGCGAGGTGGGAGAATGGGCGCATGCCGACTCTGAAGGAACAGCTCCGCTCCGACATGACCGCTGCGATGAAGGCCCGGGACTCCGTCCGTCTGGGCACCTTGCGGATGGTCCTGACCGCCGTGTCCGAGGCCGAGGTCTCCGGCACCGAGTCGCAGGAGCTGACCGACCAGCAGGTCCTCGACGTGGTGATCTCCCAGGCGAAGCGACGCCGCGAGTCCGAGCAGGAGTACGTGAAGGCCGGCCGCGAGGACCTCGCCGCCAAGGAGCGGGCCGAGGCCGAGGTGCTGGCCGACTACCTGCCGCAGCAGTTGAGCTCCAAGGAGATCTCCGACCTGGTCGCCGAGGCGATCGCCAGCAGCGGTGCCGCCGAGCTCGGGATGCGGGGGATGGGCAAGGTGATGGGTGTGCTGACCCCACAGACCAAGGGGCGTGCCGACGGGGCCGCGGTGGCGGCCGAGGTCAAGCGGCAGCTGAGCGCCTGAGGCGAGCCCGCACCGGGCCTGCTCGCAGCAGAGGCCCTCGACGAAGCTCAGAAAGACGAAGGCCCGGCACCTGTGGTCCAGGTGCCGGGCCTTCGGCCGTGACGTCAGCGATCAGCGGGGACGGCGGCCGCCGTTGTCGCCACCGCGGTCGTTGTCGTCCTTCTTGCCGTCGTCCTTCTTGTCGTCGTCCTTCTTGTCGTCGTCCTTCTTGTCGTCGTCCTTGTCGTCCTTCTTGGGCTCTTCCTTCTTGGGCGCAGGACCGGCCGAGATGTTGATGTAGATGTCCGAACCCTGGTCGACCTTGCTGCCCGGTCCGGGGCTGATGCCCAGGAAGGTGCCGGCCGGAGCCGAGTTGTAGCTGCGACGGGTGTAGACCATGAACCCGGCGCCGGTCAGCTTCTCCGTGGCCTGCTGGACGCTGAGGCCCGACACGCTCGGGACCTCGACCTGCTTGGGCTCGGTGATCACCTTCGGAGGCTCGACGAAGTCGGTCTTGGGTCGACCGTCGAGGGCCGCGGCCATCGCCGGTGTGTAGAGCCGTGCACCGGCGTCGCCGCCGCCGGAGCCCTCCAGGTAGAAGCCCGTCTTCAGCGTGAGGCCCTTGATGCCGTTGCGCTCGGCCTTGCCGCTCGAGTCCTTCTTGAAGACCGAGGCGGTCTTGTCCTTGGCGATCATGGCGATCCCGGCCACCTCGGGGGTGTACCCGGCGAACCAGACGGCCTGGTTCTCCTCGGTGGTACCGGTCTTGCCGGCCTGCGGGTAGCCGCCCGGGATGGTGGCTCGGGAGCCGGTCCCGCTCATCACGCCATGGAGCAGCTTGTTGACGCCGTCGGCGACCTCCTGCTTCATCACGCGCTTGCACTCGCCGTCGGAGACCTTGAGCTTCTTGCCGTTCGGCTTGGTGATCGAGTCGACGATGTGGGCGTCACAGTGGATGCCGCGGGCGGCGAAGGTGGCGTAGGCCTCAGCCAGCGAGAGCGGCGCGATCTCCGGGGTGCCCAGCACGAACGACGGCTTGACGCCCCAGTCGTCGAAGCTGTCACCCGGGGTGGTCAGCTCCACCCCGGTCCGCTCGGCGGCCTTGGCCGTGTTGCAGACACCGGCGCGGTGTTCGAGCTGCACGAAGTAGGTGTTGGTGGACTTGGCAGTGGCCTGCTGCAAGGTCATCGAGGGTGCCCAACCGGTCGAGTTGGACACCTTCCAACTACCGGTCAGCTTCCGGGGGCCGTCACAGGTCTGCCAGGTGTAACTACCGAAGTCCTTGGTCTGGGGCGCCGGATAACGCTGGTCCATCGGCACGCCGTTCTCGAGCGCCGCCACCAGGGCGAACGCCTTGAAGGTCGACCCGGCCTGGTAGCCCTCGGCGCCACCCAACGAGGGTGAGACCGAGTAGTTCCAGTAGGTCTCGCCCTTCTTGGTGTCATTGCCCATCTCCGGGCGGCTCTGGGCCATGGCCAGGATCAGACCGGTGCCCGGCTCGACGATGTTGATCACCGAGATCACCGGGTCGGTCGGGGAGACCACGTTCGAGAGCGCCTTCTGCGCGGCGTCCTGGGTCTTGGTGTCGATCTTGGTCTTGATCGTCAGCCCGCCGCGGTTCAGCATGTGCTTGCGCTCCTCGACCGTCTTGCCCAGTTCGGGCGACTCGAGGAGGGTGTTCTGCACGTACTGGCACAGGAACGGGTACTGGCTGCCTTCACAGCCGTTCTTGCTGCGCTGGACCTTCTTCCTGTTGAAGCCGGTCTTCTTGGCCTTGTCGGCCTCCTTCTGGCTGACCAGACCGAGCTGGGCCATCCGGTTGATCACGGTGTCGCGCCGCTCGAGCGCCAACCGCTCGGCGGTCACCGGGTTCACCTGGTCCGGGTTCTGGACCAGACCGGCCAGCATCGCGCCCTGGGCGAGGGTCAGCTTCTTCGCCGAGACCCCGAAGTAGGTCTGCGCGGCTGCCTCGACGCCGTACGCACCGTGGCCGTAGTAGGCGATGTTCAGGTAGCGCTCGAGGATCTCGTCCTTGCTGAGCTTCTGCTCCAGGGCGATCGCGTACCGCAGCTCCTGGATCTTGCGGGCGTACGTGGCCTCCTGGGCCTGCTGGACACCCTTGATGTCGCCGTTGAGGGCGGCATGCTCGATCCGCACCATCTTCACGTACTGCTGCGTGATCGAGGAACCACCGCCGGACGCGCCGGAGGCCTCGCGGCGCACCAGCGACTTCAGCGTGGTCATCGGGTCGAAGGCGCCGTGCTCGTAGAACCGGTGGTCCTCGATCGCGATCTGGGCCGCCTGCATGATCGGGGCGATGTCCTCGAGCGGGACGTAGGACCGGTTCTCGTCGTAGAAGTAGGTGAGCACCTCCCCGTTGCCGAGCAGAACGGTGCTGCGTTCGGCCTGGGCAGGGACGTCGAGTTCGACCGGGAGCTGTTCCATCTCGTCGACGGTGGCGCGCCCGGTCGCACTCGCCATACCGGCGAAGGGGACGAAGAGTCCGGCGATCAACACACCGGAGAGCGCACTGACCGCGACGAACATGAGGGCGGAGTAGAGCACCCCGCCGACACGTTTGGGTGTCACTGGCATGGGGCCAATCTACGGGGTCGACTCAACCGGGTCGACCTCTCGGCCCTGCTCGGCGCACCTGTCGGGCGTGTCCGGCGCCTCTGAACCCGCCCGGAGGAGGGTTCACAAGGGGTTGACCTGTCTCCTAGCATGGGGCCGCTGCCTGCATGTCCGTCCCGACCAGTCCCGGTCGGTCGGCCTGGTCAATAGGAGGACCATGAGCGCATTGGACGTCGACCACTGGTCGACACTGGCCAAGTGCCGCGACACCGAGGACATCCTGTTCTGCGAAGGCGCCGAACAGAAGCGAGCCCGGACCTTCTGCGAGGACTGTCCGGTCCGCGCCGAATGCCTGGCCGATGCCCTCGACAACCGGATCGAGTGGGGGATCTGGGGTGGCATGACCGAACGGGAGCGACGCGCCCTGTTGCGGCGCAACCCCGAGGTCGCCAACTGGTGGGGCCTGCTCTGCGGTGACGATCCGCTCGACATGGGCGTGGTCGCCGAGGCCGCGGCCCCGGTTCAGCGCACCGCGCTCGAGTCCGTACGGCTGGTGCCGGTCAGCAGTGCGCCCACCTGATCGAGCGCTCGCAGGTCGTAGACGTCGCGCACCAGGGCCGGGACGAGGTGGACCGGGACCCCACGATGGGTGGCGGCGAACCGCTGGACCAGTGCCAGCTGGCGCTCACGGGTCCGCTGCAGCTCCGCATGCCGGGTCAGGGCCACCGCCTCCACCGATCCCGGCTCCAGGTCCTCGGCGATCGCCAGTGCCCGGTCGGCCGACAGCGCCACCGTGGTCGACAACACCCGGTTGACCACCAGCCCGGCCAGCGGCATGTCCTCCTCGGAGAGCCGATCGGTGAAGTAGGCCGCCTCACGCAGGCTGTCGCGCTCACCGGTGGCGACCACCAGGAAGCGGGTGTGGGCGCTCGACAACTGCGCCAGGGTCTGCTCGGCCCGCTGGCGGAAACCCCCGAACAACGCCTCGAAGGCATTGGCGAAGGTCTGCACGTCGGTCAGCAGCTGGGACCCGAGCACCTTGTTCATGGTCGCGACGACCAGTGAGAAACCGGCACTCATCAGCCGCAGCGGGCCACGGGCCGGGGCCAGCAACAGCGAGAGGAAGCGTCCCTCGAGCAGCCGGGAGAGGTGCTCGGGCGCGTCCAGGAAGTCCAGGGCGGACCGCGCCGGTGGGGTGTCGACCACGATCAGGTCCCAACGACCGGTCTCGGAGGCCTCGGTGTGGAGCTGGCCCAGCTTCTCCATCGCCATGTACTCCTGCGTGCCGGCGAAGGAGGTCGACAGGGCCTGGTAGAACGGATTCGCCAGGATCTGCTCGGCCTTGTCGCCGCTCGCGTGGGCCAGGACGACGTCGTCGAAGGTCCGCTTCATGTCCAGCATCATCGCGTCGAGACTGCCCACGCCCTCCCGGCGACTGGGCTCGTCCTCACGACCACCGGATTCGTCCTCATGACCCCCGAGCTCGTCCTCACGACCCCCGAGCCCGTCCTCACGACCCCCGAGCTCGTCGAGGGG
>DVLP01000013.1 GCA_018715445.1 Candidatus Avipropionibacterium avicola
GCCGACTCGACCGAGTCGATCCTCGGGATGGCCGTGATCATGTGCAGGCTGTCCGGCGACAATCCTCGTCCCGGTCGCCCGGAGGGGACCAGGACGGCGGCCTTGCGGTTGATCTCGGACTCGAACGAGTCACCGAGCTTCAACTCGAGGCGGCTCTGCAACAGGTCACGGATCGCCATCCGCAGCTCGGACCACTTGTTGGCCGAGGCGACCAGGTGGATGCCGAAGCTCAGGCCGCGTCCGGCCAACTGGGTCAGCACCGCCTCCTGCTCGGTGAAGTCCTCCCGCAGGGTCCCCCAGCCGTCGACGATCAGGAAGACGTCGGTCGGGAACCGGTCGGCGGGCAGGCTGCCGTCGCGTCGGCCGCGTCGGTAGGTCGCCATCGAGTCGACGCCGTGCTCGGCGAAGGCCAACTCACGGCTCTGCATCAGCGAGGTCATCTCAGCGATGGTCCGGCGGACCCGGTCGGTGTCGAGGCGGCCGCAGACCGATCCGACATGGGGCAGGTCCCGCAGCGAGGCCATCGATCCGCCACCGAAGTCCAGGACGTAGAAGCCGACCTCCTGCGGGGTGTGGGTCAGCGCCAACGACGACATCACGGTCCGCAGGGCGGTGCTCTTGCCCGACTGCGGCCCACCGACCACGGCGAGGTGACCACCCGAGCCGGTGAAGTCGAGCCACATCGGGTCGCGCCGCTGCTGGCGCGGCCGGTCCACCAGGGCCGGGGAGGCGTGCAGGGTGTGGTGCAGTCGCTGGTCCTTGGTGGTCAGGCCACGCTGCGGGTCGACCACCAGCTCGCTGCGCAGCAGCTGGTTGACCGTCGGCGGGTCGTCCAGCGGCGGCAGCCACACCTGGTGGGCGGGATAGCCCTGACCCTTGAGCTTGCTCACGACCAGGTTGAGCAGGGTCTCCGACTCGTCGTCCTCGATCTCGGCGTCGGACTCCTGGGGCTTCTCGTCCTCCACCTCGGCCTCCGGCTCGATCGGTGGCTCCACCACCGGGACGTGGGTCGCGGAGAACTCCAGCACCGGCGGGATCCACTTCTTCGGGCTCAACGCCGAGGCGGCGAGCATGCCGCCCGAACTGCTGCCGATCACCGGTCCGGCCCCCGAGCCGACCCATGGCCCGGAGACGTACGCGGCCTTGAACTGCACCATGTTGGTGGTGTCGTACTTGAGGTAGCCGTTGCCCGGACCGGGCGGCAGCTCGTACGCGTCAGGGACGCCGATGACGGTACGGGACTCGGCCGCCGAGAAGGTGCGCAGCGCGATCCGGTACGACAGGAAGGTGTCCAGCCCGCGCAGCTTGCCCTCCTCGAGGCGCTGGGAGGCCAGCAGCTGGTGCACCGCGACCGAACGCCCGATCCGTCCGATCTGGATGAACAGTTCGATGAACTCCGGACGCGCCGCCAGCAGCTCGGAGAACTCGTCGACCACGATGAACAGGCTCGGCATCGGCGGGATGTCGGCGCCCTCCAGCCGGGCCTCCTCGTAGTCCTCACGGTTCTTGAAGTTGCCCGCCGACCGCAGCACCTCCATCCGGCGCTCCATCTCACCGGCGATCGCGTCCTGCATCCGGTCGACCAGGGTCAGCTCGCCCTCGAGGTTGGTGATCACCGCCGAGACGTGGGGCAGCTGGTCCAGGCCGAGGAAGGTCGCACCACCCTTGAAGTCGACCAGCACGAAGTTCAACGACTCCGAGGAGTGGGTCATCGCCAACCCCAGCACCAGGGTCCGCAGGAACTCCGACTTGCCCGAACCGGTCGCACCGATGCAGATGCCGTGCGGGCCCATCCCGCCCAGGGCCGACTCCTTGATGTCGAGCTCCACCGGGCGTCCGTCGACACCGGTGCCGAAAGGGATCCGCAGCCGCTGGTGCATCGGGCGCAGCCGCCAGTTGGCCCGCAGGTCGAAGTTCAGCGGATCGCCCTGACCCAGCATCGCCGGGAAGTCCTTGGGTGCCTCGAATGCGGCGTCCTCGGAGTCCGAGTCCTCCTCGGCCCGGGCCGCCTTCGCCGGCATCGTGTACGGCGCGAGCTCACGGGCCAGCGTCTCGGCGGTGCCGATCGCCAGGGCATCGGGTCGCCCGAGTGGGGTCCGCGCCACCTGGCCCGACTGCTGGCGCCGGTGCAACATCAGCGCGTCCGTGTGCACCTCCAGCACCGCCGTGCCCGGTTCGACCCTGCGGGGCCGTTCCCGCACGGTCGTGACGTCGATCAGGGTGACCCGGGTGTTGGGTGAGCTGAGCGCGTCGACCGAGATCGCGCCGACGCCGTCGGAGACCACCACGACATGTTTCGGGGCGTCCTCGGCGAGCCCGGCCGCCCCGTCGCTGATCTGGGCGAGCTCGGCACTGTTGGCGGCGAACAGCCGGGTCGCGCCGGCTCCGTCGCGCCGGTTGGGGTGCTGCGCATGGGGCAGCCACTTCGCCCAGTCCCACTGGTCACGGTTCTCGGCGGCGACGCAGAACATGATCCGGCAGTCGCTCGGGGTGTGCCAGGTCGCGATCTGGGCCACCATCGCCCGGGCCAGGGCCCGCTCGGCGTCCAGGTCACCAATCAGCTGCACCGTGCCGAACCGGGTCAGGTTGAGCGCCAGCGGGACGTTGGCCACCGTGCGATGGGTACGGATGAACCGACGCAACGCGCCGGTGGTCAGTGGTTCCAGGTCCTCGACCGGCTTCGACTCCGGCGGGGTGATCCGTTGGGCGAACTGCTGGGGACCCTCGGCGAGCCGGATCGACATGAAGTCGTCGGCGTCGGCGCGACGTTCCCACATCCGCTTGCGTCCGACCACCGACCACAGCACCGACGGCTCGGGATGGCGCCAGGTCACCGCGCGACGCTGGGCATCGGCGGCCTTGCGGACCTTGCGTCGGGTCTGGGTGAGGTAGCGGAAGTAGTCGCGTCGGGCCGAATCCAGCTGGATCGAGGCGTCGTCGCTGCCCTGACCGGTCTGGCTGAGCATCATGCCGAGCATCGACACCGCGTACAGCCCGCCCATCAGACCGCCCATGACGCCGCGGCCGGTGCCACCACCCATGCCGCCGCTCATCATCATGGCCATTGCGCCGGCGCCGGCCACCATGGGCAGGATCCGCAGCACCTTGCCGAACCCCTTCGACCCCGGCGGGGGCGGGATCTCGGGCGGCGACTCCAGCAACAGGTCGCCACGGGGCATCGGAGGTGCGTCGGCGCGTTTGCCGCGCGACCAGACGATCTGACCCATGCCTGCCCTTCACCTGAGTTCCCGTACCGCCGACCGACGGACACCCCCGCACTCTATCGAGCCCGTACGCAGGCGGCCGTCGCGATCTTTCCGCAGGCCATCATGCCAAGCAGGAGGCCATTCGGGCCCCGGATTCGCTAGCCTGCCCTGTGTGACTGCAGCAGGGGCCGACCTCACCCGCGTGACCGTGATCTCGCCGACCCGTCGTATCGACCTCGCCCTGCCCGGTGAGACCACCCTGGGCGAGATCATGCCCAACATCCTGCGTTTCTCCGGCTACGAAGGCGGCACGGCCAGCGACGTGGTCCACAGCTGGGTGCTCCAGCGGTTCGGGGAGGACCCGCTGGACCCGACCCGTCAGGTCACCGATCTGCAGATCCGCGACGGCGAGACCCTGCACCTGCGCCAGCTCGACGCGGCCATGCCCGACGCCGCCTTCGACGACGTGGTGGATGCGGTGGCCAGCACGACCGCGACCCAACCGGCCTGGCGGCCCCGCAACAGTGTCGTGCTGTCCCTGCTCGTCGCGGCGGCACTGCTGGTGGGCCTGCCGCTGGCGATGCTGGTCCGCCACGGCGGGCTCGCCGAGTCGCTGGTGACGGCCGGGCTGGCCTTCGCCACCGGGCTGGCCGCGGTGCTGACCTCCCGGGCGTACGGACTGGCGGTCCCGGCGACCGCCCTGGCCTGGGTGTGCGTGGTCCAGGCCGGTCTGGCCGGCTACTTCCTGCTCGACCAGGGACTGGCGATCACCGTGCTCACCGCGGCGGCGTGCGTGCTGCTGGCGGCCGCAGTGATGGGTCTCGGGGCGCGGGTGAACACCTTCGGCTTCCTGGCGGTCGGCATCATCGCCCTGGTGGTCGTCATCGCCGAGATTGTCGCGGTGCTGCTGCCCGGCAAGGAGGTCGAGATCGCCGCGGTCGCGGTCGCACTGGTGTTGGCGTTCACCAGTTCGCTGGCGCCCTGGTCGTACCGGTTGGCCCGGATCGCGATGCCCAACCTGCCCAGCTCGGCCGAGGCCCTGATGGCCGACGACACCCCGGTGCAGTCCGACATCATCCGCCGGGCCCTGCTGGCCGATCGACTGCTGAGCGCCTTCCTGCTGGCCAGCGCCGGGATCATCGTGCTCGGCTGCGTGCAGGTCCTGCCGCGGGCCGACTGGTTCGCGGTCGCGCTGGTCGGGTGCGTCGGGCTGACCCTGGTGCTGCGCTCGCGGTCCTTCATCGCGCTGGCGCACCGACTGCCGCTGCTGGTCAGCGGTGTCCTCATCCTGACCGGGACCGGCGCTCTGGCCCTGGCGATGATGCCCAACGACGTACTGCGCCTGCTGGTCACCACCGGGGTGATCGTCCTGCTGGCCGTGATCCTGGTCGCCTACGCCGCGGTCTACGCCGACAAGATCCCCTCGCCGGTCTGGGGCCGCTTCGGCGACGTCTTCGAATGGTTGGCCGTGATCGCGATCGTGCCGCTCACCCTGGCCGTGCTCAACCTCTACGCCTGGGCCCTCGGCCTGGCCGGCTGAACTGGTACGCCGCCCGCTCGGTCGGTGCGGAGTGGCGGATCAGTCGGCGAACAGGTGCTGGTACTCCAGCTTCGTCGGCGGCACCGCGATCTTCACCGCGCGCCGCGGCATCGCCAGCACGACCTCGTTCGAGGTGAGGTCCTGGCACTTGCGCAGTTGGCGACTGGTCAGGGCATAGGCCCGACGCAGGTTCTCGGAGACCTTGTCGTTCATCGGTGCCACCAGCGCCATCTCGCAGCCCCGCAGGGTCAGCAGCGAGCTCGCGGCCCGCACGTCGGTGGTGATCAGCTGGGCCTGCCACGGTCCCAGCGGTGAGTGGACGCCGTCGTAGTAGTCGGCATCGTCGACGATCACCGACGGACGGTACGGCCGCCCCGCGGTCGGGGGCTGGTCGTTCGGACCGAGCAGCTCCGCGGTGCCACCGCCATGGGTGACCGCCTCCACCAGGCCCGCCCAGCGGCGCGGCTCCTGGGCGAAGATCGACAGGTGGGCCCCCAGGGACACACAGCGGTAGGCCAACAGCCAGGTCACGTACTCGGGCACCGCCAGCGCCAACCGGGTCGGGGTACGGCGAAACAGCCGGATCGCGATCGGACCGTGCGTGCCGGCACCGAGCAGCAGCCCGCTCGGACCCGTACTGACCAGGGGGTCGGCCGGTCCGCTCGCAGGCGGGCTGGACGGGGTCGCCGACGCAGCCTTGGCCGAGGACGGGGAGGGCGCCGGCGTGGTGGCCGCCGACGGGGAGCCGGCTGACCCGGCGGACGGGGTCGGTCCCCACGCCATCGGTGCCGCCTCGGCCCGCTTGGCACGCTTGGCGCGCCGAGCCGGTTTCGGGTCCGGCGTGGGGGTCATCTGCCATCCGTCACTCATGCGGCCGCTCCTCGGCCCAGCGGGATGGTGGCCAGCACGGTCGGGATCTGCGTGCCGCCGGCCGGGGCCAGCCGGACCGACCCGCCGAGACGTTGCTGGACGAAGGCCTCGGCCTGACCCGCCGACTGGGCATCCGGGGTCACCAAGCGCACGCCGCCACCGGCCGCGCGGCCCGGGGTGAAGGTGTAGGAGCTCACCGCGAACAGCACCGGGGCACCGGCGACGGCGTCGAGCAGCTGTCCGTAGCCGGCCGAGGGGCTCTGGCCCCAGCGGTTGATCAGGTGGCCGCTGTGGTGCAGCCCGTCACAGGTCCAGTGCTGCCACTGCTCGTCGGAGCGGGCCTCGCCGTGGTCAGGGCCCGAGCCCGCGGTCAGCGCCAACACCTCGTAGATGCCGAGCGGGTCCAGGGCCTGGGTGGAGATGCCCTGCCGCTTCAGCGCCGACTGGACCCGGTGCAGGCCGAACCGCAGCGTGGCGTAGATGCCCTCCTTGCCCATCCCGCGTCGCTCCACGGCCTGCAGGCAGAGTCGCGGATCGAGGCGGACGCACAGCCAGGTCCGTCGCACCGTCGGTGGCACGACCTTGGTGATCTGACGATAGGCCTGCACGGCCGGGGTCTCGCCGCCGAGCAGGACCACGGTCGGGGCCGGGACGGTGTAGGTGACGACCTGTACCCCGGCGAAGACCACGTCGTCCTGGGTGGTGAGCCCGGCCATCGCGGTCAGGTCGAGCTGCTCACCCTTGTCGGCGATCAGGTTGTCGTCGGAGGTGATGGCCAGCACGGCGGTCCACGCCGAGCCGTCGGTGATCACCCCGACCTCCTCGCCACGACCGGTGAGGGTCTGGCTGACCGACAGCCCCGGGATCCACTCTGCCAGCGGCACCAGGTCCGACGGCACCGCGACGTCGTCGACCGGGCGGGGCCGGCGTCGGGCGAAGCCAACCCGGAGCCGTACCCGCTCCCCCAGCGATCGGCCGGCGATCGGGATCACCAGTGCCAGCACCAAGAGCACCAGGACGGCAGCGATGACGATCATCACGATCCGACCGGAGAGCAGGGCGAGCACCAAGGCGGCGACAGCGATCTCGATCGCCACGGCACGGCCGGTGAACGGCAGCAGGATCAGCGGGCGACGACGGCCTGGTGAGACGGCACGCTCGGCTGATCGGGATGCCACGGACGTCGCTCCTCGTACGGATGGGCTGTTTCGGGACTCGGTTCAGGCCATACTCTAGAGCGCAATCGGTCAGCTGGCCCCCCGGATGTGCAAAGCTCGGGGCCGCGATCGTGACGACACTCGTGGAGGACACAAGCCATTGGCCAGCCGCAAGGACCTGCTGAAGGCGCACAAGTTCACCGCTGACCGACTGGTGAAGGCGCTGGTGACACGCGACCCCGATCAGCTCGACCAGCCCTTGCGTCGCAGCTCGATGGGGATCTTCGCGAGCATCATGATCGCCGTGGTCGTGATGGCCGGTTTCGGTGTCGTCGGGCTGCTCAAGCCCGGCAACAACACCACCTGGAAGCAGAGCGAGACCCTGGTGGTCATCGACTCCGAGGCGGGGCAGGTCTACTGGTACCGCAACCCGACGCTCTACCCGATGACCAACATCACCTCGGCCAAACTGGCGGCCGCCACCGACGACGGCGCCCCCGCCGAGGTCGTCAGCCTCAAGTCCAAGTCCCTCCAGGGGGTGGAGCGCGGACCCGTGCTCGGGATCCCCGAGGCACCGCGCCAGCTGCCCCGGACCGAGGACCTCGGGCTCTATCCGGTCCAGGTCTGCGCCACCGCGCCGGATGCGGCTCGCGACAACCAGCGCCACACCACGCTGCGGTTCGGCGAGGGTGCCGAGGCCACGGCCGACCGGTCGGTGCCGGTCTTCCTGGTCGACGGTCAGGGCAACGAGTACCTGGTCGCCGACGGAGTGGCCCACCGTGTGCCCAAGCAGGACAAGGCCGAGCAGTCCGCCCTGTCGGTGATGTTGCGCTACCCCCGCTTCACCGGCGCGTACGGGTTGTTGTCGACGATCCCGGTCGGGTCGGAGCTGACCCCGGAGCGCATCCTCGACGGGGTCGACGACCTCGGCGACGATGCCGGCCGCACGGTCGGCAAGGCAGCGAAGGTGGGCGACCTGGTGCAGGCCGCCGACGGATCGAGCACCTACGTCCTGCTGTCAGGTGGGCTGGCCGAGATCCGGCCGCTGGAGTTCAAGGTGCTGGAGAACGCGGGCCATCCGGTCTCGGAGGTGCCCTCCGGCGAGATCGCGTTGAACATGGGACCCCAGGAGGCCTCGCCGGCCGCCGGGGACCTGCCGACCGACCTGCCGCCCGAGCCGACCGAGCCGGGGATGGTCGAGGGTCCGTTGTGCGCCACCTGGAGCGACGAGGGTGAGGCCCCGTCGCTGTCGATCGACATCACTCCGCCGGAGTACACCCTCAACGACGGTGACGAGCCGGACCCCCGCCAGGCCGTTGTGGTCTCCAGCCTGCCCGGCAAGGGTGCCCTGTTGGCCAACACCCTCACCACCGGTGACCCGCAGACCGGCATCCTGCTGGTCGACGGCCATCGCTACCCGATCGCCGACCGGGTCGCCCTCTCGGCGCTGGGCTACGGCGAGGTCGAGATGTCACGGACCAGCACCGCGATCATCAACCTGATCCCGGTCGGCCTGCCCGACGGCGCTCCCCTGTCGACCGACCGTGCCGGCTGCGGCGAGTCCGGCTGCCCCACCTGATCCACGGAGTTTCGTCCGCTGCTGCCTCGTACGATCCACGTACTTCTCCCTGGTTGACGCCCGCCACAGCGTGCGTGGATCCACGGAAATGGGCGTGGATCCACGGTGGTCGACCGCAGACGGGACGACGGCACCACGGAGGTCCTGTTGATCCGGCGGGCTGACACCGGTCGGTGGTCGAATGTCGCCGGCATCATCGAACCGGGTGAGGAACCGGCAGATGCTGCGGAACGGGAGACCCTGGAGGAAGCACGAGTCGTCGTCGTGGCCGAGAAGCTCGTCTGGGTGCGGGTCCTGCCACCGATGCAGTGGGCCAACGGTGATCAGGCCCAGTCCCTCGACCTAGTGTTCCGCTGCCGCCATGTCTCGGGCGATCCGGCTCCACTCGACGGCGAGAACACCGACCCAGCATGGTTCGGACTCGACGAGCTGCCCCCGCTGCCGAGCCGTCACCTGGAACGCATCGAGGTGGCCCTGGCCGACGAGCCGGCGACCCGGTTCGAGCGCAACGGCCCGACCGGAAGCGACCGCACCGAACCGTGATCGGACCTCGGACCCAACCCCGTACGATCCACGTACTTCTCCCTGGCTGACGCCCGCTACACGGTGCGTGGATCCACGGAAATGGGCGTGGATCCGGGGGGTAGGGGTTGCGCGGACGCGTTCGTGCGTGCGGACGCGTCCGTACGGGGTCAGCTCTCGTCGCGTTCGGAGAACTCGTCGGCCAGCTCGACCGGGGTGAGTTCGGGTCGCTTGGCCACCAGTCCCTGGTCGTGACGGATGCCGCGGATGCCGCGGGACAGCCAGGGGCCGAAGTGGCGCCGGGCCCACTCCCAGTCGCCGGCGACGCGTTCGCGCCACTCCTGGGCCTCCAGGGCGAGGTGGCCGAGTCGCTCGGAGTGCAACGGGAAGGGTCCGGGAGCCGGGGCGGGCAGGTCACCGGTGTGCTCGGCCCGCTCACGCGCGATGTCCTCGTCGAGGTCGTCGGGCAGCGGTTCGGCCCAGTCGTCGAAACCGGGCAGCCCGAGCAGCCAGGCCATCCCGCGGGCGACCCGTTCATGGCCCAGGGCATTGCCGTGCAGGCGGTCCTCGAACCACAGGCGCGGATCGGCGGCGACCGGGAACTGTTCCAGGTCGAGCAACAGCACCTCGTACCGTTCGCACTCGGTGCGCAGCACCTGGTTGAGCCGCAGGATCCGGTCGCGGGCCAGTCGACCGCCCAGTGGGTTGATCGTGGTCGGGTCCGGCATCCCCAGCGTCATCACCGTCATGCCGGCACCACGGGCCTCGGAGAACATCACGGCCAGATGTTGGCGGATCGCGTCGAAGTCCGGGTTGAGGCCGAGGCAGTCGTTGACCCCACCGGTGATCGTCAGCAGGTCCGGCGCCATCGCCAGGGCCTGGTCGAACTGGAGGGTACGGACCTCGCTGACGATCTGTCCGCGCAGCGCGAGGTTGGCGTACAGCACCGGGTCCGTGGCGCCCTCGGCCTGCGCGTGGGCGCTGAGGATCATCGCGAGCCGGTCGGCCCAGCCGCGGTAGCCTCCACGGGGATCCAGATCCTCCAGGCCTTCTGTGGCCGAGTCCCCGATGGCTACATATCGATGGAAGGTGTCCACGTCAACCATCGTAGGTCGATTTGTCGACTGACGGTCACCACGGCGAGTGATCAGCCCGGGTGAGGCGACGATCCTCGTACATCTGCCAGAACAGCAACCACGGGTCGAGTGCGATCAACTTGTCCTCGTCCTGCACGCGGAAGACGAAGTGGGAGTGCTCCACGACCCCCGGGAGTGCCCCGGCTGACTCGGCGTAGTGCGTACCCGCCGGGATGGGCTCACCCTCCGGCACCAGGAGCCGGATCAGGTGGTGCGACTGCAACACCCAGGTCGCCCCATTCGGCCACGTGTGGACACCACGCCAGCGGTTGTTGTTGGCGTCCTGACCGACCCGGTCGAACATCTCGTGGCTGTCGATCGGGAACGGCGTCCACAGCGGAGTCCCGGCCGGATGGTTGATGTCGAGACCGCCATGAGCCTCGGTCCCGCAGTACGGCCCCATCCAGACGTCTTCGCCGCGATAGCTCTCTGCGATGCGGAGGCCACCGTCGGGAAGCGGGCACCACGGGTGCAACAGCACCGGGCAGATGCGCGCACGCTCATCCCAGACGGCCAGTCGGAGCGCCTT
>DVLP01000002.1 GCA_018715445.1 Candidatus Avipropionibacterium avicola
GCTGCGGAGAAGAAGCCCAAGAAGGTCATCTCCCGTGAGATGTGGTCGATGCTGGTCGTACCGCCCCTGCTGGTGGTCGCCGCCTTCATCGTCTTCGTGTCCTGGCTGCAGAACGCCGAGCTCGACTCGATCGAGGCCCAGCAGCTGCGCTGGAGCGAGATCCAGCTGCGCACGGTGGAACACATCGGCCTCACCGTGGTGTCGGCCATCCTGGTCGTGATCATCGCCGTCCCCCTGGGGGTCGCCCTGACCCGTGGACGACTGCGTCGCGCCGCCCCGGTCGTGGTCGGCATCGCCAACGCCGGCCAGGCCGCCCCGTCGGTCGGACTGATCGTGCTGCTGTTCATCTGGTTCACCACGAACCCGCCGCTGGGGCTGACGATCTCCGGCCCGGCGACCGCGGTGATCGCCCTCACGCTCTACGGGCTGCTGCCGGTGCTGCGCAACACCATCGTCGGCATCCAGGGGGTTGATCCGACCCTGGTCGAGGCAGCCCGTGGCATCGGGATGACCTCGGGCGCCACCCTCGTACGGATCGAGCTCCCGCTGGCCGTCCCGGTCATCATGTCCGGTGTGCGCACCGCCCTGGTGCTGTTGGCCGGTACGGCCTCACTGGCCTGCTTCATCGACGCCGGCGGACTCGGCGTGATCCTGCAGACCGGCATCAGCCTGTTCCGGTTCTCCCTGATGGTGACCGGCGCCCTGCTGATCGCGCTGCTGGCCCTGTTGATCGAGTGGCTCGGCCGCTTGCTCGAGATCGCCACCCGACCGAAGGGGATCTGATGACTCGCTCACACACCAAGCCCCGCCCCCGTTCGCTGGTGGCCGCCGTCATGACCGCCTGTCTGGGCCTGCTGCTCGCCTCGTGCGGACTGGGCACCGCTGGTGGCTTCGTGCCGACCGGCTCCCTCACCGGACCGGTGGCCGGCATCACGATGGAGGGGGCCTCGGTCTCGGTCGGGTCCAAGAACTTCAACGAGAACATCATCCTCGGCAAGATGGCGGTCATCCTGATGCAGTCGGCCGGAGCCGAGGTCAAGGACCTCACCAACATCCCCGGCAGCGCTGCGGCCCGCCAGGCCCACATCGAGGGCCAGATCGACATGATGTGGGAGTACACCGGCACCGGCTGGATCACCTACCTGGGCCACGACGATCCGGTCAAGGGCGTCCAGGAGCAGTACGAGGCCGTGCGCGACGAGGACCTCGAGCTCAACAACCTGGTCTGGTTGCCGCCGGCCCCGATGAACAACACCTACAGCTTCGCGGTCACCGAGGAGGTCCAGAAGAAGTTCGGCATCACCAAGATGTCGCAGTGGACCGACATCCCGGTCGAGGAGCGGACCTTCTGCGTCGAGTCGGAGTTCACCAACCGCCCCGACGGCCTGCCCGGCATGTTGGAGACCTACGGGATCCCGCTCGACGACTCCGACGGAGTCCCCCAGGCGAACCTGCGGACCTACCAGACCGGCGCGATCTACGAGGCGACCGCCAACGGGGTCTGCAACTTCGGTGAGGTCTTCACCACCGACGGCCGCATCCTGGCGCTGAACCTGACGGTGCTGGAGGACGACAAGGGCTTCTTCCCGCAGTACAACGGATCCCTCGTGGTCCGCAAGCAGACCCTGGACGAGTACCCCCAGATCGCCGAGCTGATGGCTCCGGTCACCGAGAAGCTGACCAACGAGGTCCTTCTCGAGCTGAACGCCAAGGTGGACGTCGACGGTAGCGAGCCGGCCGATGTCGCCTACGAGTGGCTGAAGGCGGAAGGCTTCGTCGAGGACTGATCACCTGTCGAGCTCGACTTGCCGTGAGGTGAAGTGAAGCACCCTTAGTTGGCCCTGCAAACTTCGGGAGGATTCATGGCGGCGACCCACGCCCGCGTACGACGCCGCTCCACGTCGACGGCCACCGGCCGACCCCGTCAGATCGACCGGGCCGACATCGTCGCCGCCGGCTGCGCGATCGGCATGGATCGACTCAGCCTCAACGCCGTCGCCCAACGACTCGGCGTCGCCACGGCCCTCTATCGCCATGTCGACGGTCGTTGGGGTCTGGAGCAGGCCGTCGGCGAGGAGATCCTGTCCGAGTTGCGGGTGGGTGACGAGCCTGACGAGGACGCGAGCGAGCACCTGCTCCGCTTCGCGATGGAGCTGCGGGCCTTCGCGCTGGAACGGCCGGGGATCGCCACCTATCTGCAGACCCTCTTCCCCCGCGGCGAGGCCGGTCGTCAGTTGCTGGCCGGCCAGGTTGCTGCCCTCACCCGCCGTGGCTGGGCACCCGATGCCGCCATCGTGTTGTGCAGTTCCGTGGCCTGCCTGGTGATCGGACTGGCCGCCTCCGAAGAGGTGCAGCGACAGCACAGCGACGGGATCGAGCTGGCCCGCGAGGACGCCTGGGAGCAGATCCGCAACGACGCCACCCTGGCCCCGGCCCATCTGGCCCTGCCAGAGGTGACCCATGCCGACCACGCCCGACTCGTGATGACCGCCGCCATCGGCGGACTGGTCGCCGCCTGCCCTCCACCTGGACTCGCTGGCCCGGTTGGCAGGGCTGGCCGATCAGGACTCGCGGCCACGCCCCTGATCTTCGTGACGTCGGTCCGCATGACCCAAGGCCATGTCGGGGGCGATCCGGTCACGGACCCTGCGCTTCAGCTCGACGATGTCGGGCATGCCGCCCTCGTCGGCCCGGTCGAAGATCGTCACCGCACCGGAGCCGTCGTCGACCGCGACCCGGAAGACACCGCCGGTGCCCGGCACCAGAGCGACCTCACCGAGCCGGTCTCGGAAGGTCTGCAACAGCTCCTGGGCAACCCAGGCGCCACGCAGCAGCCAGCGACACTGGGTGCAGTACTCGACCTCGACCCTGGGTGTGTGGGATCCACCCCTCGACGAGCTCGGGGGACGTGAGTCAGTTCGGGTGGACATCAGACCACCAGGACGAAGTAGCGGAGCCAGACGTAGACCCAGGCGATCACGGTGCTGAACACGGTGGTGATGATCCCGTACCGGGTGAAGTGCCAGAACGAGATCCGGTGACCCGAGCGGGCCGCGAGGCCGATCCCGACCACGTTGGCGCTGGCGGCCACCGCCGTACCGTTGCCGCCGAAGTCGGCACCCAGGGCGAAGGCCCACCAGAGGAACTCACCGCTGCGCGGATCGACCCCTTCGTTGACCAGCACCTCGACGATCGGGGCCATGGTGGCGGCGTAGGGGATGTTGTCGAAGAAGGCGCCCAAGGCCGCTGAGCCGAACAGCAACGCGGTGGCGGCCGTGAAGTAGTCGTGGCCGACCGCACCGATCGCCCACTGGCCGATGGTCTCGATGACGCCGGTGTGGACGAGCCCACCGACCATGATGAACAGGCCGGCGAAGAAGACCAGCGTGGGCCACTCGACCTCGGCGATCACCTCGTTGATGTCGACCCCGGTCACCAGCACCATCACCAGGGCGCCGATCAGGGCGACGATCGATGGATCGACGTGGAGCTGAGTGTGCAGGGTGAAGCCGATGATCACCAGGCCGAGCACGATCAGGCTCTTGACCAGCAATCGTCCGTCAGTGATCGCTCGCTTCTCCTGCAGCGCCAT
>DVLP01000150.1 GCA_018715445.1 Candidatus Avipropionibacterium avicola
AAGACCACCGACAAGGCCTCGTTGTGGGCGCTGGTCACCACGCCCCAGATCATCAGGGGGTTGAGCACCGTCATCAGGATGGCGCGGTTCAGCCGGTCCCGGTCACCACGGGCGATCCACAGGGTGATTGCGCAGACCCCGAGGAAGGCGACCACGTGGAACGCCTGCAACCAGAACACGATGTCGTGCATGTTCTCGCCGCCGAGATGGTTCGCCGCCAACTGGGACCACGAGGCCACCGGGCCGTACACGCTCGGGGTGTCCTCCCAGGGCCGCTCGGTGAGCCGCATCACCGGATCGAACTGGCTGCGGAAGACCTCTGCCGGGGTGATGTCGTACGGATCACGCCCGATCAGTTGGAGCCGCCCGTAGGCCGCGTACATCAGGACGTCGGCCGAGGTCAGCGGCGGCAGGAGCGCGGTGGCCAGGCTGATCCCGCCGCCGAGCGCTGCCATCCGTCGCGGACGGGGCCGCCACCCGGCGGTCAGGGCCCGCAGGGCAATCAGCAGCGAACCTGCCGCGATCACCAGCAACACCCAACTGGCGATGCAGACGGCCCACTCGTTGGGCGGGGCGTCGAGCTTGAGCACGTACCACGGCGGCAGCAGGCTGCCGTTGCGTGGGCCCATGTTGAGGGTGACCGCCGACGGGCCCAGGATCGCGATCACCCAGCTGATGGTGGTCGCCAGCAGGATGCCCCCGATGGCGATCCGATGGTCGCGGTGCCACGCGGTCGGGACGTAGCGCTCGTACCGGTTGCTGCCCCAGACGAAGGTCTTGCCGGCACGCCGGGATGCGGCACGCAACGCATGGGAGGGGGTGGCGATCACGGCGACGAGGATATCGGTCCGGCGGACTCAGCCCGCGACGGCGTCGAACACCCGGTCCGGGAAGTCCGAGGTGATCGCCTCGACGCCCAGGGCCTGGAGGGCCTTGATGTCGGCCGACTCGTTGGCCGTCCACACATGGCACTCACGACCGGTGGCCCGGATCTCGGCGACCAGGCCCGGGTTGGACAGCAGCAGTCGCCCGTCGACCCCGAGCGCGTGGTGCGCCTTGACCTCGATGTCACCGGACTGCAGGTCCTGCCAGACCTGCTCCTTGCTGAACAGGAAGCTCTGCGGCAGCTCGGGCAGCAGCTCGTCCATCCGGGCCACGGCGTCGGCACGGAAGGTGATCATGCGGATCCCACTGTCGGCGCCGGTCCAGCCTCGCTCGCGCAGCAGTGCGGCGACCGCGGCCTCGACGTCGTCGTCCCGGCTCACCGGGTGCTTGGTCTCGATGGCGATGCCGATGTCGAGGCCGTCCTCGCGGGCCTGGGCGACCAGTTCCAGCAGGTCGGCCAGGGTCATGAACTCCCGTTCGGCCGCGGTCAGCTCACGAGCATCGGTGAGGTCGGTCCGCCACGACCCGAAGTCGACCTCCTTGAGCTGGGCGACGGTCAGCTCGTCGAGGGCCTGGTCGACGGGGTTGCCGTCGGCGTCACGGCCGGTCCGGGCCAACGACTTGTCGTGCAGGCAGCCGAGCTGGCCGTCAGCGGTGAAGTGGACGTCACACTCCAGCCCCAGCCGTACGCCGCGGGTACGGGCGATCTCAATGGCCGAGGCGAAGGCCGCTCGGGTCATCTCGGGGTGGGGCCCGGAGTCTCCACGATGGGCGAACACCTGGACGGGGCTGTCAGCTGGGGTGGGAACCATGCCCGCCATTGTGCCGGATGTGGCGGGAGGTGAACCGAAGCGACCATCAGGCCCCGCCGACGGCTACATTGTGCTGCGTGCCAGTGACCCATCCGAACCGCGCCCGTGGGGCTTGGCGGCGTCTGGCCGCCGGCCTGGCCGCCGGTCTGGTGCTGGCCTCCGGTACGGCCTTGGGCTCGGTCCCGGTCGACGGAGCCGCCTGGGCCGCACCCGGCGACGGCAAGTACGAGCCGAAGACCTGCGGAACCAAGCTGCCCGGGGCGATGCCCGAGGGCGGCCCCTGGCAGGTGGAACGGCTGAGGATGCCGGAGCTGCACGAGTTGGCCACCGGCGACGGCGTACGGATCGCGGTGATCGACACCGGGGTGTTCTTCGGCCGCTCCGCCCACCAGTCGGGGATGGACCTGACGTGGAAGGACTTCGCCGACACCGACAAGGCCCGGGACGGCCGGGTCGACTGTGACCACGGCACCTTCGTCACCTCGTTGATCATCGGCCAGCCCGGCACCGAGGCCGGCACCCCGGCGACCGAGCAGTTCTCCGGGATCGCGCCGGGTGCGACCGTGATCGCGATGCGTGCCCTGCAGGAGTCCAATGCCGACCCCGACGAGTTGGAGTCCCTCGACCCGACCATCGATGCGGTGCAGGCCGCGATCGACGCCGATGTGGACATCATCTCGATCAGCCAACAGGGCACCGACGACCCCCGCTATCGCGCGGTGATCAAGAAGGCGGTCGACGCCGGGATCCTGGTCGTCGCGGCCGCCGGCAACTACGGCGAGGCCGGCGCCACCTATCCGGCGAACTATCCCGGGGTGATGGCGGTGGCCATGACCGATCGCAGCGACCAGCCTGACGCCGCCAGTCAATGGGGCGGCGGGATGGAGATCTCGGTCGCGGCGCCGGGGACGGCCGTGGTCGGGCTGTTCCCGCTGTGCTCGGAGTCCGAGTGCCCCGACAGCGGCCCGGCGGCGTACGGGTCGCAGACCGGGACCTCGTTCGCCGCTCCGCTGGTGGCCGGCGCGGCCGCCCTGGTGATGGAGCGCCACCCTGATCTCACCGCCGCCCAGGTGAAGTTGTTGCTGGAGGAGACGGCTGATCCGCCGACCGCCGACCCGGCCATCGTCGGGCACGGCATCATCAACCCGTACCAGGCCTTGACCGGGCCCCGCCCGCCTGCCGTCGACGAGGACGACCAGCAGGTCGGCAAGGTCCACATCCCGCCGGTGGCCGCCGACACCGACCACTTGCAGCGCAACACCGCACTGGCGGTCGCCGGGGTGTCGTTGGCCATCGTTGCGGTCTCGGGTGTGGTGGCCGCTGCGCTCCCGGCCGGACGGCGGCGGCACTGGAAGCCTGCCGACAAGGACTGATCGCTGGTCGAGGGGATCTCGGCCCGGGCGGCATCGGCGCGGCGGCGTACAGCAGTTCACGACGGCGTACAGCGGTTGGCGGCGACGTACCGCGGTTGACACACCTTGCGCGGATTCGACGACCCGTACATCGGTTGACGCCACGTACACGGTGGTGCCAACCGAATTACCTGCGGTAAACCGCGGATGTGGGGCGGTAACCGCGGTGAACCGCCGCGGCGGACCGCGGCGAACGCCGCCCGGCGGCGCGGCGGTCAGTCGGTGGTGGGTGGGGTCCAGGCGGTTTGGACCAGGACCTTGCCGGCGCGCGAGACCAGGGTGCCGCGGCCGGGGGGCAGCGGGGACGGCTTCACGTCGGAGAGCAGGGCGCCCTCGTCCTTGGTGCCGCTCATGATCAGGCCGGGGTTGACCTGGTCCTTCATCCGGGCGATCACCTGGTCGCTGAAAGCGGCGCGGCCGGCGCCGCCCATGCCGCGGGCGATCACGATGTGCAGCCCGACATCCAGGCCCTGGCTGACGTACGGGGCCAGCTGGTTCAGCGGATTGCCCAGGCTGGTGGCGACCAACTCGTAGTCGTCGACCACCACGAACAGGTCGACACCGGACCACCAGCTGCGGTCACGCAACTGCTGCTGGGTGACGTCCGGGCCGGGGACCCGTTGCCGGATCGCCTCCGCACAGCCCTTCAGCAGTTCGTTCGCCGCGTCGTGGGAGGCCGCGTAGCCGAGCAGGTGGTCGCCCTCGATGTAGCCCAGGTGTGCCCGGCGGTAGTCGAGCAGCAGGACCTTGGCCTCCTTCGGGGTGTAGCGCGTGGTGATCCCCGACAGGAAGGTCCGCACCAGCGACGACTTGCCACACTCGGGGGCACCGAAGGCGACGAAGTGCGGGTCGACATTGGGGTCCCACGACCACGGCGCCAGCTCCAGCTCGTCGACCCCGATCGGGATCGAGCGGTCCTCGGGATCGGGCCCGATCGCCGGCAATGCCTCGCGGGGCAACAGTTCCGGCAACATCCGGACCTCGGCAGCCGGCGGGCCCTGCCAGGCCTGACGGAC
>DVLP01000151.1 GCA_018715445.1 Candidatus Avipropionibacterium avicola
GGCGGGGACGTCGGGGCGGGTGACGAGCTGGGGGCCTCGGAGATGTCGACCGGCTCGGCGGGCACCACAGGTGGGCCGACCCGTACGGCCATCACGAAGGCCAACAGCACCGGCACGGCGGCCATGCAGGCCAGCAGGGCCGGCCAACGGACGAACTTCACGGCTCCACCTCTTCGGCTGCTCGTCGACGATCGATGTGGGTTCATCATCGCAGTCCTGGGTGAGCCGATGATGAAGCCAGGATGAAGCTCGCTTCATGGAGTGATCACGCCCCACCCGGTCGGAGCGGGTTGGGTGGTGTGGTTTGATCGAACAATGGACACCGACCGCCCCATCGGATCACGTGGCCTGCTCGTGGTCGCCCTGGCCGTGGTGGTGCTGGTGCTGGTCCTGCTCGGTCTGGCGGCCCGTACCGCACCGGAGTCGGCGATCTACGAGGTGCCCCAGTTCGACCAGCGGACTCCGTCCGCCTCGGCCACCCAGCCACCGGCCGAGGGTCAACCTCCCCAGCAGAACGAGAACCCGCTCGAGGGGTTGGAGGACACCGAGCCGAACCCGATCCTGCAGTTCATCTCGCAGCTGGTCGTGGCGCTGCTGGTGGTGGGCGGCATCGGCCTGGTGACGGTCATTGTCTTCCTGCTGGTGCGCACCCTGTCCAGACGGAGTGCGGCCGAGGGCATCGAGGACGAGTCCGGCGAGGTCGTCGTCGATGTCGTCGCCGTCCAGGAGCACCTGGCCCGCAGCAGCGCCGAGTTGGACGTCGACGGAGACGTGAACCAGGCGATCGTGCGGTGCTGGGAAGGACTCGAGCACCTGGTCGAGGATGCCGGCGCGGTCCGTGACCCTGCCCAGACCGCTCGTGAGTTCACCCGCAGCGTCCTGCAGACCGCTGACCTGCCCAGCGAGGTGGTCGACCGACTCGCCGATCTCTACGAGGCCGCCCTGTTCTCCGGTGAGCAGTTGCCGGAGGGCTCGCGAGCCGACGCCGTACGGTGCCTGGAGCAGTTGCGCGCCGCGCTGACCGACGAGGTGGTCCATGGCTGAGGCGGGCAAGCGTCGACGGGAGGGCCCGCCCTGGCGGGCCCTGGTCCGCTACCTGTTGACGGCCGGCGGCATTGCGTTGGGGCTCTGCCTGCTGGCGATGCTGATCGGGTTCCGCCTCAACATCGTCTTCCTGGTGGTGCTGGCCATGGTGGTCTCCTCGGGGATCTGGTTGATCCGTGAGGTGATCGAGCCCGGCGGCGAGGTCAGCGACCAGGCGCCCGTGCTCGACGTCGTCCACCTGCAGAGCCGCAATGCCGATCCGCGGGTGCGCAAGCTCGAGGAGTTCCTGTACGGGAGCCAGCCCCGGTTCAACCTGGCCTCGCCGCAACTGCAGACCGTCCTGGCCGAACTGGTCGATGACCGGGTCGGCGAGGACGGCCGCGGCCGGCTCTCCGAGGAGCTGCAGCGCTACCTCGACACCACCCCAGCCCCCCCGGTGGACCGCCGCAGGATCCGCCTGATGATCAAGGAGATCGACACCCTATGAGTGCTGCCACGACCACTGAGACCCGCGACGTCACCTGGGCCTCCGAGGCCTGTTCCGGTGTGCTCGACCAGGTGGAACGCGCCGTGGTCGGCAAACGGGAGGCGCTGGAGCTGGTCCTCACCGGGGTCATCGCCGGCGGCCACGTGCTGCTGGAGGACTTCCCCGGCCTGGGCAAGACCCTGGCGGCCCGCAGCTTCGCGCAGGCGCTGGGACTGGACTTCCGGCGCGCACAGTTCACCCCGGACCTGTTGCCGGCCGACCTGACCGGAAGCTACGTCTTCGACCAGGGCAAGGCGACCTTCGAGTTCCGGCCCGGACCGTTGCTCACCGGGCTGCTGCTGGCCGACGAGATCAACCGGACGCCACCGAAGACGCAGTCGGCGCTGCTGGAGGCCATGCAGGAGAAGCAGGTCACCGTCGAGGGCACCACCCACCAGCTCACCCGGCCCTTCCACGTGCTGGCCACCGCGAACCCGGTCGAGACCGAGGGGACCTATCCGTTGCCGGAAGCCCAGTTGGACCGCTTCCTGCTGCGGCTGGCCTTCGGCTACCCGAGCGAGGACGAGGAGTGGGACGTGCTCTCCCGGCGCATCAGTCGCCGTGCCGAGGAGCAGAGCGTCGACGCCGTGCTCGGGGCGGAGGACCTGTTGGAGATCCAGCAGATCGCCGAGGACGTCTTCTTCCATCCCGAGGTCGGACGGTACGCCATCGCGATCACCCGCGAGACCCGTTCGGACTCGCAGTTGCTGGTCGGGGCATCCCCGCGTGGATCCCTTGCCCTTTTGACCTGTGCGCGGGCCTACGCCCTGATCAAGGGTCGCAACTTCGTCACCCCGGAGGACATCAAGATGTTGGCGGTCGGCACGCTCGGCCACCGCGTCACGGTCCGTCCGGAGCTGTGGATGAGCAACATCACCGGCGACAAGGTCGTCCAAGGACTGCTGGACCGGGTGCCGGTGCCGGCCGAGTACCGTCCGGACCACTGAGCCGGGTCGTCGCAGATGGCAGTCAAGGATCCCCGACCGTCGGTGCAGCTGGTCCGTGCCGCGATCGTGGCCGCCTTCGCCGGTGGGCTCGCGGTGGTGCTGCACGAGGTCGCGCTGATCGTGGTGGCCAGTCCGTTCATCCTGTGGTGCGCCCTGGGGTGGTGGCGGTTGCGTACGGCCAAGGGCACCACCGCCGAACGGATCAGCACGCGCCGGTTGGCCGTGGGACAGGTCGCCGAGTACGAGGTGTCCACGCCGGAGGACGACACGATCGTGGCCCTGCACCTGCCGCGACCGCCTCGCTGTGACGTCGAGCCGGCCATGGGTGCCAGTGTCGGGGTCGGGTCGACGGCGGTCCGGGTCCGGCCGATGCGGTGGGGCCGCCAGGTCCTCGAGCCGTTGGAGACCAGCGTCACCGATGCCTGGGGCATGTGGGTGTCGTTCTGGACGCCACGCACCGAGTTCGTCACCGTCGCACCCGGGCTGGGCACGCCCGGTGGTGGGGATGCGATCCCGCACCCGATCGGGCTGGTCGGGATCCATCAGAGCCGCAGCCGTGGTGACGGCAGCGATCTTGCCGAGATCCGCGGCTTCGTCGCCGGCGACCGGCTGAAGCGCATCAACTGGCGGGTGACCTCACGCACCGGATCCCTGCACACCAACGCCACCACGGCTGAACGTGACACCGAGGTGCTCGTCGTCGTCGACACCCTCGCCGACATGGCGGTGGACCAGGGCGGCCGCAACGACACCGGTGGTGAGTCGAGCTCCAGCCTCGACATCGCCGTGTCGGCGGCGGCCACCATTGCCGATCACTATCTCGGTCTGGGCGACCGGGTCGGGCTGCACGACCTCGGCCGAGTGATCGGACCGATCCCGACCGGATCGGGGGCGCGCCATCGCGGCGTGATCATCGAACGACTCGCCAAGGGCTGGGCCGAACGGGCCTCCGCCGGTCAGGTCAAGTCGGTCGGCCGAGTCCGGGCCGGATCGCTGGTGTTGGTCTGCACTCCCTTGCTCCATGCCGATGTGGTCGACGAGGTGCTGCGGCTGCTGCACCGGGGAGCGGCCGTCCTCGTGGTCGACACCCTGCCCCCCGGGCTCGGTGACGTCGAGACCGTCACCACCCCGACCGGTTGGCGGGAGCGGTTCGAGGACCGGGTCCGACGACACCGCTACTGGGACGAGGCGTGGGCGCTGCGCCGCCTGGAACGGGACCGGATGATCGACGGCATGAACCGGCTCGGCGTGCCGGTGGTCGCGTGGCAGGGGATCGGCAGCCTCGGACAGGTGATCGCTGCACTGGCAGCGAACCGGAGCGCTCCACGGATGGCGAGGCGCTGACATGATGAACGTGGTCGACGACGTCGCGGACCTGCTGGAACGCTTCCGTCGCTGGAACAGGGCCCAAGGGGTGTTGCGTGGCGTGATGCTCGCTGGCGCCGCGGTGTCCCTGCTGACCCTGTGGCTGGCCTCGCCGGCGTGGCTGCTGGCGATCTTTGCCGGGATCGCGCTGCTGATCTCACTGCTGTTTCCCCGCGGACACGTCGTGACGGTCTTCCTGCTGCTGCTGGTGGTCTGGGCCGCCTGGGCCGCGCCGGTCGCCCCCTGGGTCTACGGGATCGTGGCGGTGGGCGCGGTCACCACCCACTGGGCTGCGGGCGCCTGTGCGGTCGGCCCCAGCTTCGCCGAGGTCGACCCCGCCGTCTGGAAACGCTTCGCCAAGCCGCTGGTGTACGCCGTGGCTGTGGTGGTGGCCGCGGTCGTGGTCGCCACCCTGCTCGGCCTGGTGGAACTTCCCGGATCCCTGGTCCTGGTCATCCTGTCGGTGATCGCCCTGATCGTCGGTGCCGGCATCGTCCTGTGGCCCCGCGTGCGGTCGAGCTGACCACAGGGTCGATCGCCCTGCTCATCCTCCGTTGCGCAGCTGCTGCAGATTCGGATCGAGGAACTTGCCGAGCACGAGGCACTCCTGGTCGACGTATCCCTGTGCTGCATAGAAGTCCACGACGGCGGCATTGGAGCTGCGCACCATCAACTGGACCTTCGGTGCGCCGTGATCGGCCAGCCACTGCTCGGCGGCCGTCATGATCTGTCGGCCCAGCCCGAGGCGCCGGTGCTCCTCGGCGACGGCGACGTAGTGCACCCAGCCGCGATGGCCGTCGGTGCCGACCATCGCCGTGGCCACCACCTCCGTACCTGCCCGTGCATCACCTGTCCGGGCGGCGAGGATGGTCGAGCTCGGGCCGTCCAGGGCTCGTACGGCATCGGCCTGCGGATCGTTCCACGGTCGGGTCAGTCCACATCGTTGCCACAACTGCACGGCCTGGTCGATGTCGGAGCGGTCCAGTTCGCCCACCGTCACGTCAGTCTTCACCTCGTCATCCTTGCAGCCGTGCGGTCAGGGCCCACCGGGTCTCCAGGGCTCACCGGGTTTCCCACGGCGCGTTGGGTCTACTGTGGCGCTTGTGACCCACTCCGCAGAAGGTGAGCTCTGGACCGCCGATGCCCACCGGGCCTATCAGTCCGCGGTCGAGCTGGTGCAACGCAGCCTCGACGACCACTCCCGCGCGGTCGGGACCGTGGCCACCGATGACCTCCCGGCGACCGCCGCCGCACTCGAAGCCGCCCTCGCTGACCTCAGCGAGGCCGAGATCGCCCTCACCGGGGCGGCGGCGTTCTGGCTCGAGGATGCCGACGACCCTGAGGCCGACGATCCTGATGCATCTGCTGATGCACCCGACACGGGCCCCCCGACGTCCGACGACGGCCGTGTCCCGGTGCTGGTGAACCTGCAACTGTCTCTGGACGTCGTGGACCCCGACCGGTTGATCGCGACGGCTCGCGGGCTCGACCCCGACGCAACGGTCGACACCGTGGAGGACGCGCTCTTCGTGATCGGTGCCCAGCTGGGGTGGGATGCCGTCATCGGTGACCAGCTGGAGCACCTCGAGATGCGCAGCCTCGCGACCGAGGTCCACACCGGGGCGTGACTCACCGCCGTACGGTCCGGGTCACCAGATAGCGGTGGTCGCGCCGGACCACCTCGGTCGGGCCGAGGCGACGAAGCCTCGGCAGATAGGGCAGATGGGTGTTGAAGACCATGACGACCTCGCCTCCGGGACGCACCACCCGTGCCGCGTCGTCGATCAGCTGCAAGGTCGGCGTCGAGTCCTTCGCCGCGCCTGTGTGGAAGGGCGGATTCGTCACGACGGCACCGACCGATCCGTCCGGCCAGCTCGTCAGGCCGTCGACACGCTCGCACCGTACGGCCTCGCCCGCGGTCAGTCGGGTCGAGGCGATCGCCGCTGCGGAGATGTCGCTGGCGACCACGTCGGCGTCCTGATGGCGCCGGGACAGCCAGGTCGCCAGGATCCCTGTCCCGCAACCGACATCGACGATCGGGCCGTCCGGCGGTGTCCACTCGGCGAGGTGGTCCAGCAACAGCCGCGTCCCCCGGTCGACCCGGGTCCCGGCGAAGACGCCACCGTGGGCGTACACCTCGAACCCGAGCTCGGGGACGAACCGTGACCTCGGCCAGGTCGGCTTCACCCCGGCCCGCGGGTCGGCGGCATGCAGCACTCGGGACTTGTGGCGGCCCAGACTTGCTCGGACCTCGGCAAACCCGCGACCGAGGGCGTCGTTCATCGC
>DVLP01000152.1 GCA_018715445.1 Candidatus Avipropionibacterium avicola
ATCGCGTCGGGTGGCACGGGCACTCCGCCGAGGGCAATCCGTCCGGGGGCAACATCCTGCGCGGTCTGCACAACATCGTGCTGAAGTCCTTGGGTGCGGCCCGCAAGAAGGATCCGGCGCTGCGGCTGGACGGCGTGATCCAGTACGGCGAACCGGTGGATCCGAAGGGGTTCCTGTTCATGGACAGCCCCGGCAACGACCTGGAATCGGTCGCCGGTCAGATCGGCAGCGGCTGCACCATGATCTACTTCACCACCGGCAACGGGTCCATCACCAACTTCCCCTTCGTGCCGACCATCAAGTTCGTCACCACGACCGAACGCTTCGAGCTGCTCCACGAGGACATGGATGTCAACGCCGGTCGCTACCTGGACGGCGAGGACTTCGAGGACCTCGCCCACGAGATCTTCGACCTCACCGTCGACGTCGCCTCCGGACGACAGACGGCGGGGGAGCGGGCCGGACACTCCCAGGTGCAGATCTGGCGGGACTGGGCCCAGACCGGACCGGTCGATTCGCCGGCCGGGCACGGACTGACCCGCTCGCCCGGAGCGGTCGGCCTGGGCCTGCCCGGAATTGGTTTGCCCGGTGTGGGTGGTCCCGCGGACGATCCGCTCAGCCCGCTGGCCGACACCCTGCTCGACGGGGTGCCGTTGCCGGTGCCGGCCGCCGTGGCCGATGCCGTACCGCTGCCGCCGCTGTCGCGGGTGGTGCGTGCCGACGGTCGTACGGCGTCGCAGGCGGTCGCCCTGGTGCTGCCGACCAGCCTGTGCTCGGGGCAGATCGCGGTCCGGATCGCTGACCGTGCCGGCCGGGAGAACTGGCACGGGGGCCGGGCCGACCGGACGGTCGCCCTGCCGCACACCGAGGGCTGCGGCTCCTCCAGCGGTGACTCCGAGGAGATCTTCACCCGCACGATGATCAACCACCTGCGCCACCCCAACACCGGCTGGGCGTTGCTGCTCGAGCACGGGTGCGAGAAGACCCACAACGCCCACTTCCGTGTCCTGATGGAAGAAGCGGGCGTCGACCCGGCCTCGGTGGGCTATGCCTCCATCCAGGCCGACGGCGGGATCACCGCTGCCACCGAGAAGGTCAAGCAGTGGTTCGTCGACCAGGTCGCCGAGTCGGGCGCCCCTCGACGCCGGACCGCCGACTGGCAGGGCGTGGTGCTCGGGCTGTGCGGGATCGGCACCGATGCACTCGACGAGGGGCTGGCCCGCACCGTCACCGAGCTGACCGTACGGGTGTTGGCCTCGGGTGGCTCGGTGGTCCTGTCGAGCGAGGATCCCTTGCTCAGCAGCGATGCCTTCGCTGCGCTGGTGCCCGCCGGTGCCGCCGCGACCCTGGGCCACGGGCAACGGATCGAGACCGCGGGGCTGCACCTGATGAATGGTGCCGGCTCCGACCGGTTGGAGACCCTGACCGGTCTGGGTGGCACCGGAGCCGAGGTGATCGTGGCGCTCACGCCGGGGCCGGGCCAGCGGTACACCCCCGTGGTCCGGATCGCCGCCGAGGCCACCCCCGGAGCGGCCGATGCCGATCTGGTGGTCGGTGCCGACGTGACCGCTGCGGCCGAGTCGTTGGCGGGTGAGGTCGGTGAGGTGCTGCAGGGGGAGCGCACGGTGACTGCCCATCGCGACGGTGACGAGGGTTTCCAGTTCACGCGTGGATTGTTGGGCGTCTCCCTCTGACGGTCAGGCCCGGAAGATCTGCTCGATCCGCAGGCCGAACACCTCGGCGATCCGGAAGGCCAGCGGCAGGCTCGGGTCGTAACGCCCGGTCTCCAGGGCGTTGATCGTCTGTCGGGAGACGTCGAGCCTCGAGGCGAGGTCCTTCTGGGTCCATCCGCGATCGGTGCGCAGCTGGCGGATGTCGTTGTCCATCGCCGTTCACCGATTCCGCAACGTCTGGACCAGATGGGCGAGCAGCCAACAGCCTGCGTACACAGGGAAGACCCAGACCCATCCCAGCTCGGGTGCCCCGGCCAACTGCAGCAGTCCGTAGGTGAAGGTGATGATCGAGCCGAGGCCGAAGGCCAGGGCGAGGCTGACCAGTTGGTCGCGTCGGACCATCTCGTCGGCATCGACCAGGTAGCGCCACAGGGCCCACGCGACCAGCAGCACCCCGGGCACCGGCAGCAGCATCACCAGCATCCGGGCGATGCCGTCGAGCCGGTCGGCCGCCAGCAGTGCGACCACCAGCAGGACGACATAGGTCGCCATGCCGATGGTGAAGCGCGTGGCGTACCGCCGGGCGTGACGGGTCGGGTCGGGCATCAGGAGCCACCGAGGGAGGCCAGCAGCATCGGCAGGCCGAGTCCGAGGACGTCCAGCAGCCAGTGGCCGATGATGACGGGCCAGAGCCGCTTCATCCACCAGGCCAACAGCCCGAACATGATGCCGGCAAGGAAAGTCGTGATGAAGCGGGCCAGCCAGGCCTGCGGGTCGACGCTGGTCAGCGCCAGGTGCTGCAGACCGAAGAAGACAGCAGTCACGAGCAGACCGGCGATCTTGCCCCACCGTGCGCTGAGGGCGGACTGCAGGTAGCCGCGGTACAGCACCTCCTCGGCGATCGCGATGGTGATCGGCATCAGCGTGATCGCCCAGATCCCGTACCAGAGGCTGGGCGACAGGTAGCCGCTGGTGTCGGCCGCCGGCGGCGGACCGAGGTAGGCGACCAGGTTGCCGATGAAGGTGGCGACCTGGAAACCGACGATGCAGATCACGGCCATCAACAGGCCCCAGGCGATGTCGCGGCCGGGGGTGCGGGTGGTGAGCAGGCTGCGCAGCGAGGATCCGAGTCGGCGCAGCGCGAGGGCCACGACGACGATCGTGATGACGTCGACCACCACGACCACGATGCTGGACCAGAACAGGGCGTGGTCCCAGGTGGCCTCGGGGTTGACGGCCCGGCTGAGGGCGAAGGTGAGGCCGTCGCCGAGGAAGAGCAGGACGGTGCGCAGCACGAGCAGGCCGAGCAGGACGCCCAGGGTGGGGCGGCCGATCCCGGCCAGTGCGGGGAGGACTCCGGGTCGGACCGAGCTCGGGTCGCCCGGTACGGCGGTGGTGTTCGAGGTGGTCATGAGTCGAGTCAAGCAACCTTGACATGTATGTGTCAAGTGACCTTGACTTCCGGCGGGGGTCGGGATGGGGGTGGGGCGTACCACGATGTGGACATCGGGAATAACGGTCGCCGTGGAGGGTGTTGCGACATCGCGGGCCCGGAGCAGGCCCCGCGTCGCCCTGGTGCGGCGTTCGTGAACGACAACCTACGAGGGGGGCCCGTGCCCATCTACAACGACGTGACCGAGCTGATCGGCAACACGCCACTGGTCAAGATCAACCGGATCATCGAGTCCGAGGCGACTGTCGCCGCCAAGCTGGAGTTCTACAACCCGGCCAGCTCGGTGAAGGACCGCATCGGCGTGTCGATCATCGACGCTGCCGAGGCATCCGGCGAGCTGAAGCCCGGCGGCACCATCGTCGAGGCCACCAGCGGCAACACCGGCATCGCGCTGGCCATGGTCGGCTCCGCCCGCGGCTACCAGGTGGTGCTCGCGATGCCGGAGACGATGTCCAAGGAACGCCGCGCCCTGCTGCGTGGCTACGGAGCCGAGCTCGTCCTGACCCCGGGCTCCGAGGGCATGAAGGGTGCGGTCGCCAAGGCCGAGGAGATCGCCGCCGAGCGTGGCGCGGTGCTGGCCCGCCAGTTCGCCAACCCGGCCAACCCCGCCGTCCACAAGGCCACCACCGGCCCCGAGATCTGGCGCGACACCGACGGTGCGGTCGACATCCTGGTCTCCGGCATCGGCACCGGCGGTACGGCCAACGGCGCCGGGAACTACCTCAAGGAGCAGAAGCCCGAGGTCAAGGTCGTCGCGGTCGAGCCGGCCGAGTCCGCGATCCTCAACGGCGGTGCCCCCGGCCCGCACAAGATCCAGGGCCTGGGTGCGAACTTCGTCCCGGAGAACTACGACGGCTCCGTCGTCGACGAGGTCATCGACATCGACGCCGCCACCTCGGTGGAGTGGGCCCGCAAGGCTGCCACCCAGGAGGGGCTGCTGGTCGGGATCTCCTCCGGCGCTGCCCTGGCTGCTGCCGACCAGCTCGCCCGTC
The DNA here is from genome assembly GCA_018715445.1 of Candidatus Avipropionibacterium avicola. Classification (GTDB taxonomy): domain Bacteria; phylum Actinomycetota; class Actinomycetes; order Propionibacteriales; family Propionibacteriaceae; genus Avipropionibacterium; species Avipropionibacterium avicola. Next base: position 4,119 of record DVLP01000152.1, read on the forward strand.
GCCCCGAGAATGCCGGCAAGACGATCGTGGTCATCATCCCGTCGTACGGCGAGCGCTACCTGTCCACCATCCTGTTCGAGGGCCTGGTCGACTGAGGCCCCCGGTGACGACGACCATGAGCCAACCCATGCACCAGGGCGAGGACGAACCGTCCCGGGACCGCCCCCACCTCCACGTCGTGGAGGGTGAGGAACCCGTGACGCAGCCTTCGTTGTGGGAGCGGATCCGTCGTACGGTCCGCGAGGACCTGGACGTCGCCGTCGCCAAGGATCCCGCCGCGACCTCGCGGTTCCAGATGGCACTGGTCTCACCCGGTCTGCACGCCGTGTGGCTGCACCGGGTGAGCCATGCCGCCTGGCAGCGCAGCGTGCTGCTGCGCCTGCCGGCCCGGTTGTTGTCGAACCTGTCCCGATCCGTCACCGGGGTGGAGATCCACCCCGGTGCGGTGATCGGGCGACGCTTCTTCATCGACCACGGCATGGGCGTGGTGATCGGAGAGACCGCCGAGGTCGGGGACGACGTGATGATGTATCACGGTGTCACCCTCGGTGGGCGTTCCCTCAGCCACGGCAAGCGGCACCCGACCGTCGAGGACGGAGTGACGCTGGGGGCCGGCGCCCGAGTCATCGGCCCGGTCGTGATCGGTGCCGGGGCCCAGGTCGGTGCCAACGCGGTGGTCGTCAAGGACGTCCCCGCC
>DVLP01000014.1 GCA_018715445.1 Candidatus Avipropionibacterium avicola
ACGAGCAGGTGTCGCAGTTGCCGCAGGGCTCGGACCGTTCACCGAAATAGGCCAGCAGTTGGCTGCGGCGGCACTCGACGGTCTCGCAGAGCGCCAGCATCGCATCGAGGTGCTGTGACAGCCGACGTCGATGGGCGGCGTCGCCGTCCGAGGTCGTGATCATCTTGCGCTGCTGGACGACATCGGCCAGGCCGTACGCCATCCAGGCGGTCGAGGGCAGGCCGTCGCGCCCGGCACGGCCGGTCTCCTGGTAGTAGCCCTCGACCGACTTCGGCAGGTCCAGGTGCGCCACGAACCGTACGTCGGGCTTGTCGATCCCCATCCCGAACGCGATCGTGGCCACCATCACCACCGACTCCTCCCGCAGGAAGACGGCCTGGTGCTCGGCACGGGTCGCCGCGTCGAGCCCGGCATGGTACGGCAGGGCCCGGATCCCTTGTTGCACGAGGAACTCTGCAGTCTGCTCCACCGAGTTGCGCGACAGGCAGTAGACGATGCCGGAGTCACCGGCATGCTCGGTGCGCAACAGCGACAGCAGCTGGCTGCGCGGCGAGTCCTTGCCGACGATCCGGTACTGGATGTTGGGCCGGTCGAAGCTGGCGACGAAGTGTCGCGCTCCGGTCAGGTCGAGGCGCTCGGCGATCTCGGCCCGGGTCGCCTCGGTCGCGGTGGCGGTCAACGCGATCCGTGGCACCGCCGGCCAGCGTTGGTGCAGTTGGGACAACTGCAGGTAGTCGGGCCGGAAGTCATGCCCCCACTGCGACACGCAGTGGGCCTCGTCGATCGCAAACAGCGAGATCGTGCCTGAGTCGAGCAGGTCGGCCGTGCTGGGCACCCCGAGTCGTTCCGGTGCGAGATAGAGCAGGTCCAGCTCGCCGGCGCGGAACGCCTCGGCCACCTCGCCTTGGGTGGTCCGGTCCTGGGTGGAGTTCAGGAAGGCCGCCCGCACCCCGAGCGCAGTCAACGCATCGACCTGGTCCTGCATCAAGGCGATCAGCGGCGAGATCACCACGCCGGTGCCCGGCCGGACCAGCGCGGGCACCTGGTAGCACAAGGACTTGCCGCCACCGGTCGGCATCAGCACCAAGGCGTCGTCACCGCCGACCAAGGTGTCGACGATCTCGGCCTGGTCGCCACGGAACTGTGGATAACCCCACACCCGGTGCAGGACCTCGGCCGGGCTCGGGTCAGCAGACAACTCCTCCAGCACGGGCTTCACCCGCCACAGGGTAGCCGTCGCGTCGACCGACGGGACCGACCCGGGTGAGACATCCGACGGCTCGGTGTGATCGGTGTGGACCCCAACTGGCAGAATGGGCCACCACACCACCGACCCCGAGGGGGTAGTCATGGAGATCGGCGGCATCGTCGGCCTTGTCGTCGTCCTGCTGATCGCGATCGGCTTGCTCCGGAGCGGCATCTTCACCGTCCGGACGCAGGAGAACGTGATCGTTGAACGATTCGGAAGGTTCATCCGGGTGTGCAAGCCCGGTCTGAACTGGAAATGGCCCATCATCGAGAAGACCACTCGACCGATCTCGCTGCGCGTGCAGCAGCTCGAGGTCAACATCGAGACCAAGACCAAGGACAACGTGTTCGTGACCGTCCCGGTCGCGGTCCAGTACGTCATCCCCGAGCCCAACGTCGCCGACGCCTACTACCGGCTGTCCGACCCGACCGCCCAGATCCGTTCGTACGTCTTCGACGTCGTCCGCTCGGCGCTGTCGGGGCTGAACCTGGACGAGGCCTTCGAGTCCAAGGACGACATCGCCAACTCGGTCGAGCGCACCCTGTCGGACCGGATGCGGGAGTACGGCTTCTCCATCGTCAACACCCTGGTCACCGACATCTCCCCGGACGCCCGCGTGCGTGACTCGATGAACTCGATCAACGCGGCCCAGCGTGACCGGGTCGCGGCCCAGTCGCTGGCCGAGGCCGACAAGATCAAGCGCGTCACCCAGGCCGAGGCCGAGGCCGAGGCCAAGCGGCTCCAGGGTGTCGGTGTGGCTGCCCAGCGCAAGGCGATCGCCGAGGGCATCGCCGAGCAGTTCGAGATGCTGCGTCGCGTCGGCATCCACGGCACCGCCGAGCAGCTGCTGCTGATGACGCAGTACTTCGACACCATGCAGGACGTCGCCCGCAACAGCCGGACGAACGTGCTGTACCTGCCGTCCAACCCGGGCGCGGTCGGCGGCATGTTCGACGAGATCCGCAACAGCCTGCTGCAGGCCAACGGCTCGGAGCTGGTCTTCGAGGAGTCCCGCAAGGAGTTCAACGACGGCCAGCCCACCGCCGCCGAGATGGAGGAGGCCGAGCACAACGCTCCGCGTCGCTCGTCGGGCAGCGGTCAGCGCGCCGTCCAGCAGCAGCAGCCCCAGCAGCAGCAAGGTCAGCGACAGCTGCCCAACCCGGGCCAGCACCTCAGCCCCGAGCAGCAGCAGATGATCGAGCGGGCCCGTCAGGTCGCCGAGCGCTTCCGTCGCGACGGCAACTGAGCCCACCTCGTTCCACGACCGGACCCCCGTCCGGACCACATCGGTCCGGGCGGGGGTTTCGGCGTCGTACGGGCCATATGAGATACGGGTCGGATGGGCTGCCAGCCGGTGCGACCCGACGACTGAGCGGCGCGGTTAGAGTTGGCCCATGTCCGGCTCGGAGCGCCCACGCAGCGATGTCCATTCGGTGCATCGTGCGCTCGACGTGCTCGAGGCGGTCAGCGCCGCAGGGGAGATCGGGGTCACCGAGCTCGCCGATCAGCTGGGCCTGCCGATCTCGACGGTGCACAACCTGCTGCGGACCCTCGGGCGGCGCCACTACCTGGTGTCGAGCGGAGGTCGGTACGGCCTCGGGCCCGCCCTGGCCGAGCTCCAGACCTCCTGGGATGCCGGTCGGTCGCTGGCCGAGTTGCTCGGCCCCCGGATCCGAGACCTGGCCAGTGCCGCGGCCGGCTCCGCCAGTGCGGTGGTCCTGGACGGTGACCGTGCCACGGTCGTCGCCTTCGACCCCGGTCCGGCTGACCTCGTGCTCAACCTCGACACCCGTTCCTCGCTGAACCCTCTCGGTCTGCTCGCTGGCCGGACCCTGGTCGCTGCGCAGGCCCCGCAGGAGTGGATCCACCGGGTGACCCGCGTCGCGGGGATCGAGCCGGAGTGGGCCCCCGACGACTGGGTCCGCACGCTGAGCCAGATCGCTGCTGACGGACTGGTGGCCCGTGGCGGCGTCCGTGGGTTGACCTGGGGAGTGGCGGTCCCGGTCTGGTCCCGGGCCGGCCACCCCATCTGCTCGGTGGCGTGCGAGGTGCCGGCGCCGCTGGCCACCGATGCGCGCAGGGCCGAGCTCGAGGAGCTGGTGGCCGATGCCGCGGACCGGCTGTCGGCCGATCTGGGCGGTGCGGCCGTCCGGGAGGCGGTCAGCTTCGTTGCTGCGGTGGACGCAGGGCGGGTGGACGCCGGCCGGGTGAGCATGGGGGGATCCGCAGGCTCCACCGGAGGCGGTGCTGGGGCCGGATCGTCGTCCGACACCGCTCCGCGTGGCGTGCTCTGTCCGGTGGACGAGCTCGGCCGGATCGATCGCTTCGTCCCCGACTCGCTCGCCTCGAGCGGTCCGACGCTGCTCCTGGTGGACAACCCGCTGACGATCGATGACCAGGTCGACGTGCCCTCGGTGCTCTATCGCGACACCGTCACCGACTGGGTCCGGCTGATGTCCCACCAGCACAACCAGCGCGACGAGCCACTGGTGGTGAGCACGACGGCGTCCAATCCCACGGGTCGGCCGGCAGAGCTGTGGGTCCGTCGGTGCGGTGTCGGACTGGACGCCGCGCCCTCGGTGGCGGGTCAGCGGGCCACCCGCGACTTCCTGGCCGAGGAGTCCGAGTCGTTGGTCGCGACGCTGGCGCCGGGCGAGACCTGGTGGGACGACGACGTCCTGGTGCCGGGTCAGGTGCGCAGCGGGCTCTGGGAGTTGCGGGCCACGGTGGACCGGGTGCCGGTGCCGCTGGTGGTCGCCACCTCGGTCCGGCGCCCCGACCAGGACGTCGACCCGGTGGTCGGCCCGGTGACCGGGATCAGGTTCGGCAATCTGCAGCGAGCCACCTTCGACCATGCCGATCGCCGCGCCCGTCTGGCGGTCGACCTCACCGCCGGGGCCCAGCAGGCGGCCTTCAACGGCCCGGCCCGACCGAGCTCCCCGTGGTTCCGACCCGAACGGGCGATCACCGGGGAGTACGCGCCGGGGGTTGACGTCGTTGACGGTGGTCGGGCCGCCGTGAACAACGGCAACTACGGCGTACGGTACG
>DVLP01000153.1 GCA_018715445.1 Candidatus Avipropionibacterium avicola
TGTGGGCATGAGCTGCACGCTACCGGAGGGTTTGGGCCACGTATCGCTCGATGGGACGGGCCCCGTCACCGCTGTCGTCGGGATCCTCACAGGCGATGACCGCGGCCCGTACGGTTTCGGCCACCAGCTCCGGACCGATCAGCACCAACTCGGTCCGGTCGCCACCGTTGCTCGGTGCCGCAGTCGCTCGAGGAGACCGCGGGGCGAACCGGATCTGGGAGCCGACGACCTGCACCGTCCACAGCCCGGCGCCGGCTCCGCTGAGCCGCACGTGCCCCTTGATCCGGTAGCACCCGGACGGTGGGTCCCGCAGCAGATCGACCAGGCGTCGCGGATCCAGCGGGACCTCGGTGGTGACCTCGACGGCGCGATAGCCGTGGTGCAGGTGGTCGTGCGCGGACTCACCGAGCGGCAGCATCGGTTGGGCTTCGACCCGGGGACGGCGGGGCAGGTCGAACAGCAACCGCGGGTCCACTGCGGCCTCGACGGTCTCCACCACCGGGGTGCTCGGGGCGAGCCCGGCCAGCCGGTCACGGACACCGGCCAGGGCCGGTCCGTCGAGCAGGTCGACCTTGTTGAGCACCACCAGGTCTGCCATCGCCGGATGGCGGTCCAGCTCCGGATGCTGTGTGCGCAGGGAGTCGAAGCCGTGTCCGTCGATCACGTGGACGCACCCACCGAAGGCGATCCCGCGGTGCTGCGTGGCACGGACCATCCGGACGATGCTCAGGGGCTCGGCCAGTCCGCTGGCCTCCACCACGATCGCGTCCAGCGATGCCCGCCGGCTGGCCAACTGGCCCAGCAGGTCGTCCAGACCGCTGGCGTCGACCGCACAGCACAGGCACCCGTTGCTCAACGACACGGCCGTGTCGACCTGACCGGCCACCAGGGACTGGTCGATGTTGATCGCCCCGAAGTCGTTGACCACCACGCCCAGCCGCAGCCCGAGGTCATTGGTGAGCAGGTGGTTCAGCAAGGTGGTCTTGCCCGATCCCAGGAAGCCGGTGACCAGGACGACCGGGAGCTGTCGCATCGCCATCCTGCGAGACTATCGAGTCGTTCCGGTGCCAGCGGGGTGCTCCGTCGGACAGGTAGCGTGGCCGCCATGCCCGCAGCGCAGCAGGAGCGACCGCCCACCGCCGGACCCCAGCGAGCCCTCGCACCGGACCTGGCACGCGGCGGCATGTTGCTGCTGATCGTGATCGCCAACACGCCGTGGTTCCTGTGGGGCAGCCCGCACGGTCCCGGCTCGAGCCATCCGAGCGACGGATCGGTGCTCGACCGGATCGTCCAGGGATTCACCGTGATCGCGGTCGACATGCGGGTCTATCCGATGTTTGCGTTCCTCTTCGGGTACGGGATGGTCCAGTTCAGCCGCTCCCGTGAGGTACGCGGTTTCGCAGAACGACCGATCCGTCGCATGCTGCGCCAACGGCACTGGGTCATGGTCGGGATCGGCCTGCTGCACGCTGCGCTGTTGTGGTTCGGCGACGTGATCGGCACGTACGGCCTGGCCGGGCTGTTGTTGGTGTGGATCTTCTTCCGGCGACGGACCCGCACGCTCAAGGTGTGGATCGCGATCTTGGTCGGCCTCGGCGTCGTGGGCACGGCGTTCTCGTTGGTCGGTGGCTGGTTCGTGGCGACCAGTGGGGCAGCGATCCCGCAGGCCGGCGGCTACTCCGATGCCGTTGCGGTCAACGCGATCACCAGTTATCCAGCCTCGGTCCTGGCGCGGGTGGTGAGCTGGCTCCCACTCACCGCGACGGGGGTGATGACCACGGTGATCCCGATCCTGGTGGCGTGGGTGTGGGGACGCTCCCGGGTGCTGGACGAGCCGGGTCAGCACCTGCACCGGCTGCGGCTGACGGCGGCGATCGGTGTCCCGGTGGGCTGGCTCGGTGCCGTGCCGAGCCTGTTGGTCCATTTCGAGGTGCTCCCGCGCGCCAGCGACTACTGGTGGGCCTTCTCCGGGCTGCAAGGCCTGACAGGGATGGCCTGTGGCATCGGGTACGTGTCCGTCTTCGCCTTGGTCGCACATCGGATCGGGTCGCGCGGGGAGCCGGGCAGGGTGGCTCGGGTGCTGGAGGCGGTCGGGCAGAACTCGATGACCTGCTATCTGGGCCAGTCACTTCTGGTGGCGCCGCTCTTCGCTGCCTGGGGCTTGGGCCTCGGCGCCTGGATGGGCAGCGCGGCGACCTTCCTGATCGCGATCCTGGTCTGGGTGGTCTGGGCCGTGGTCGCGTCCCTCCTTGCTCGTAGTGGCCGGCGGGGTCCGGCTGAGCGTTTCCTGCGTCACCTCACCTATGCCGGGGTTGCCCGGCCGTGACGAGGCCCTGAGCGGTCGCTGACCGAGCGGATGGGGTGTCGGCGGCGCCGGTTCACTAGGATTCAAGGAGTGAGCACCGCACCGGCATCCCCGTCCACCCCCTACGAGGTCCTGGTCGTCGGCAACGGCGGCCGGGAACACGCCCTCGCCCTCGCGCTGACGGCCGATCCATCGGTCGCCGCCGTCCACGCCGCCCCGGGCAACCCGGGCACGGCCGAGATCGGCACCAACCACGTGGTCGAGGCCACCGATCCGGTCGCGGTCGCCCAGTTGGCCCGCGAGCTCGGGGTCGGGCTGGTCGTGGTCGGCCCGGAAGCACCACTGGCTGCCGGCGTGGCCGATGCCGTCCGGGAGGCCGGCATCGCCTGCTTCGGACCGTCGGCCGCGGCTGCGAGGCTCGAGTCGAGCAAGGCCTTCGCCAAGGAGGTCATGGAGGCCGCGTCGGTGCCCACCGGGCAGTGCCGGGTCTGCCGTACGGTCGACGAGGCCGGCGCCGCTCTGGACGAGTTCGGCGCCACCTACGTGGTCAAGGACGACGGCCTGGCCTCCGGCAAGGGCGTCGTGGTGACCGACGACCGTGACCTCGCCCTCGCCCATGCCGACAGCTGTGACGCCGTGGTGATCGAGGAGTTCCTCGACGGACCCGAGGTGAGCCTGTTCGCGATCACCGACGGGACGACGGTGCTCCCGATGCTTCCGGCCCAGGACTTCAAGCGGGTCGGAGACGACGATGCCGGACCGAACACCGGGGGGATGGGGGCCTACGCGCCGCTGCCGTGGCTGCCGGACGGCACCGTGGAGCAGGTCGAGCGGACCGTGATCCGCCCGGTCGTCGACGAGATGGCCCGCCGCGGCACCCCGTTCTCCGGGTTGCTCTACACCGGTCTGGCGATCACCGCCGACGGACCGAAGGTGATCGAGTTCAACGCTCGCTTCGGAGACCCGGAGACCCAGTCCTTGCTGCCCCTGTTGGAAAATCCGCTCGGCGAGGTGTTGCTGGCCGCGGCGCAGGGACGGCTGTCCGAGATCGGAGAGCTGCGGTGGAAGGACGCCTCGGCGGTGACCGTGGTGCTCGCCTCGCACAACTACCCCGACACCCCCCGCACCGGTGATCCGATCACCGGCACCGAGCAGGTCGGCGACGGCGCCCATGTGGTGCACGCCGGCACCGCTCGCGATGCCGAAGGACGCCTGGTCAGCAGCGGCGGACGGGTGCTCGCTGTCGTCGGGGTCGGCGACGACCTCGGCGATGCCCGCGACCGGGCCTACGCCGGACTGACCGGGATCGACCTGCCCGGCGGCCACCACCGCACCGACATCGCCCTTGCTGCGGCCGAGCAGCAGCGCGGAGGAGAGAACGCATGACGATCAGCAATGTCCTGGCCAATCGGTACGCCTCCCCGGCCATGCAGACCCTGTGGTCGCCGGAGCACAAGATCGTGCTGGAACGGCAGCTGTGGCTTGCCGTGCTGCGGGCCCAACGTGACCTCGGGGTGGACTTCGGCGGTGACGACGCCGACCGGGTGATCGCCGACTACGAAGCCGTCGTCGACCAGGTCGATCTGGCCTCGATCGCTGCCAGGGAACGGATCACCCGACATGACGTCAAGGCGCGCATCGAGGAGTTCAACGCGCTGGCCGGTCACGAACACGTCCACAAGGGCATGACCTCACGTGACCTCACCGAGAACGTCGAGCAGCTCC
>DVLP01000154.1 GCA_018715445.1 Candidatus Avipropionibacterium avicola
CGGCCCCGCACCGGACAGCCACTTCGCCGTCCACCGCTGGCCCCCGTAGGCGGCCAGCACCTTGTCGACCAGCGAGTCCGGACTCGCTGGGTCCAAGCTGGCGCCGGTGAACTCGAGCACGCCGGTGGTCGGGTGTTCCAGGACCACGTCGACCAGGCCGTCCTCGGTCGTGGTCACCGTCACCGTGCCCGAGGTGGGCGCGGCGGTGGCGTAGCGGATGTCGACGATCGGGGTGCCGTCGGCGTCGGTCAGCTCGATCCCGGCCGCGGTGTAGTTGCCGCCCGAGCGCCAGACCTGCCCGGAGCGCCCCCGCCAGTCCTTCACGCCGCGGGCGGCATCGGTCTGCTGCCAGACCTGGTCGGCCCGCTCCACGAACCGGTCCAGGTAGGTGGTGTCCTCGGTGGCCTGGTACATCCGGATCAGCGACAGCAGGATGTACGACATCCCCCAGGCCAGACCGCCGGCCTCGTTGTGGGTCACGCTGGTGTCGATGCGGTCCCAGGCAATCTCGTAGGATTCGACGGGATCGGGATCGAGCAACAGGGCGGCATGAGCGCTGGTCGCCTGCTGGCCGAGCGCGGCCACCACGCCCAGACCGGCAGCGCCGGCCAGGACCTGTCGTCGGGTGGCCTGCAGGCTGTGGGTCGGGCGCAGGTGTTGGTTCGGGGTCGTCACGGGAGCCTCCTTGGGTCAACGTGGCTCCAGTCAACCCGGACCATCCCGACCGAGGCAATGGCTACCGGTCCGAAATCTGCATTCCGGACAGAACTTTCACAGCAAGGCTGCCAGTCGAGGGGCCAGGTCGCCCCGGTTGCGGACCTCCACCTCCCCCAGCCCCAGCCAACTGGCCATCACCACCAGTTCCCCGGCCAGGGCGCGGGCGATGTGGGTGTCGTCACGCTCGGGTGGCGCCGCCGGGTCCCGCCACGCCGATTGGACGCGCAGGACCCCGGCCGCCCGGTCGGCCTTGAGGTCCGTGCGGGCCACGATCGCCTCGTCGTGCAGCAGGCAGTAGCTGTAGTAGCCGTAGCGTCGCTGTGGCTCGGGCACGTAGATCTCGATCCGGTAGTCGACCCCGAACAGGGCCTGCAGCCGGGTCCGCTCGAAGATCAACGAGTCGAACGGGCTCACCAGGGCGGTCGCGGCGACCGTACGGGGCCGCCGCGCCTCGGCCCAGGCCCAGAGCGGGACGCCCCAGCCATCCACCCGGGCCGGGACCAGCTCACCGCGAGCGACCAACCGCTCGATCGCCACCCTGGTGTCGCCGGCCGACAGCCGGAAGTAGTCGCGCAGGCACCGCTCACTGGCCACCCCCAGGGCCTGGGCCGATCGGGCCACCAGTTCGGTGATCGCCTCGGCGCGCTCGGGCGTGGGCTGGCCGTGCACCTCGGCCGGCAGCACGCGCTCCGGCAGGGCGTAGCGCCGCTCGAACTGGGGATTGCGACCGGCCGAGGTGATCTGTCCGGACCACAACAACCACTCGCAGGCCGTCTTGACTGCCGACCAGTTCCAGCCCCAGTGGTCGCGACGACGCTCCTCCTCGTGTTCGATCTGGCGCGCGGTGATCGGGCCCCGCTCGGCCACCTCCGCCAACACCTTCTCGACCAGACCGGGATGCTGCTCGACGACGCGGACCATCGAGCCCCAGGCCTCCTCGCGGGCCCGGGCCATCCGCCAGCGCAACGCCGGTTGCAGCGTGACGTCGACCAGGCTCGCCGCGTGGCCCCAGTACTCGAAGAGCCGACGCGGGGCCCGGTGCGCCGCCCGCTCCAGGACCTCGACGTCGTACGGACCGCGCCGGGAGTAGATCGGCAGGAAGTGCGCACGCGCCACCACGTTGATCGAGTCGATCTGGAACTGCGCGACCTGGTCAATCACCTGCTGGACCTGTCGTGCGGTCACCCGCTGGCCCTGCCGTGGCCGTCCGAACCCTTGGGCGGCCAGGGCCATCCGGCGTGCCTGGTCGGGCCGGATCCGCAACGCTGCTGCACTCATGGGCTCACCCTGCCATCCCGCTCCGACAACGACGACACCCCGGCCCTCGTCGAGGACCGGGGTGTCGTTGCGGGACGTGGACGGGGGAAGCTCAGCTGACCATCTCCACCTGGTCAGCCGTCTCGAGGTGGATCACGCCGTAGTCGTAGCCCTTGCGCCGGTAGACGACGCTGGGGCGGTGGGACTCGGCCTCGACGAACAGATAGAAGTCATGTCCGACGAGTTCCATCTCGTACAACGCCTGGTCAAGGGTCATCGGCGGGGACTGGTGGACCTTCTCGCGGACCACCAGCGGACCGTCGCCCTCGACCGTCATCCCGGCCACGACCTGGACGTCGGACTCCTCCTCGGCTTCTGCCTGGACGACGCCGTTGAGATCGGCCGTGGCGGCCTGGACGGATTTGGGGGTGCGCTTGCCCCGGTGGACCCGCTTGCGGTCCGCGGCCTTGCGCAGTTGGGCGATCAGCTTGTCGAGGGCCTTGTCGAAGGCGACCTGCTTGTCCTCGGCCTGAGCCTCGGCCCGTACCGCCGGTCCCCGGCCGATCAGCGTGATCTCGGCCCGGCAGTCATCGGTGGGAGTGCCCTTGTTGTTGTCGGCCGACACCTTGACCTCGATCCGGATCGCCCGTTGCTCGAGCTTCTCGAGCCGGGTGATCCGCTCGGTGACGTAGGACCGGAATCCATCGGTCACGGAGAGGTGATGACCCTTCACGACAACGTCCATGCTGGACCTCCTGTCAGGTGCTGCGGCATTCGCCGGAGCAGGTGGAAGACACCGCCCCGGGTCACCCGGGGCGGATCCATGGGATGGAGCGCCCCGACCCGTACGACGGGTGAGACCCCGTACGACGGGTGGGACCTGACATGGCGCACACCCCTGGCCGAAGACCCGGACCAGGACTCGTGGCGCCATGACCAGACGTTAGTCCGACTTGGGGCCGATTTCCACCACTCGAGGCACTCAGCGCACGATGTTGGCTGCACCGGCGCCCTGCGGGACGTCCGGCGCGGCGACCACCCGCTGCTGCTGCTCCCCCAGTCCCTCGATGACCAGCCGCATGGTGTCGCCCTCGGCCAGGTACGGGAACCGTCCCGACAGGGCCACGCCCTGGGGGGTGCCGGTGTTGATCAGGTCACCGGGCTCCAGCGGCATGAACTGGCTCAACTCGTAGACCACCTGGGCGACGTCGAAGATCAGGTCGGCCGTGGTCGAGTCCTGTCGGGGCTCGTCATTGACCCAGCTCGCCAGCCGCAGATTGGTGGCGTCGACCTCGTCGGCCGGCACCAGCGACGGGCCGAGCGGGTTGAAGGTCTCACAGCACTTGCCCTTGGACCACTGGCCGCCGGAGATGTCGATCTGGTAGGCCCGCTCGGAGATGTCGTTCGACACGACATAGCCGCCGATCACCTCGGCCGCGGCCTGCTTGTCGGGCAGGTAGCGCGCCGGCTTGGCGATGATGACGCCGAGCTCGACCTCCCAGTCGCTCTTCTCGCTGCCCGGCGGCAGGCGGACGTCGTCGTTCGGGCCGACCACGGTCGCCGGATGCTTGAAGAAGACGATCGGCACCTCGGGCGGCGCCGCGCCGGACTCGGCGGCGTGCGCGGCATAGTTCATCCCGATGCAGACCACCGCTCCGGGACGGGCCACCGGTGCCCCGATCCTGGCCTGGGCCACATCGATCTCGGGCAGCTCACCGGCGGCCAGGGCCTGGCGCACCCGGGTGATCCCGTCGTCGGCCAGGAAGGCCCCGTCGATGTCGGCGGTCAGGCCGCGGAGGTCGTGGGCGGTGCCGTCCACCAGCACCACCGGGATCTCCTGACCGTACGGTCCCCTGCGTTGCAGTTCCATCGTGGTCTCCTTCACCGTCGAGCCTGCGCGAGCACTCTAGTGCGGGACCGCGCAGTGGAACGCTCGTCTCACCCGTCGCAGGAGCTCACCGTTGCCGGTGCCCTGATCGCTGCCGATGGCGCCGGGTGGCGACCACCGCGACTGCACCGGCCACCGGCACCCCGGCCGCCCGCAACGCCCGGGCTGCCTCGGTCAGGCTGGCCCCGGTGGTCACCAGGTCGTCACACAGCACCGCCTCGACCGTCGGTGCCTCGGACCGCAGCCGCCGGCCCGGCCACCACCGCACCGCGAAGGCGCCCTGCAGGTTCACCCGCCGCGCGGCCGCTCCCAGCCCGGCCGAGTCCTGCACCCGTCGCGCCACTCGCAGGGCCGGCACCGTCGGCAGCGACCAGTCGTGCCGGGCCGCGATCCGACTGACCCGCCGGGCCAGCAGCGCGGTGGTGTCGCGTCCCCGCTCGCGGACCGCGCCCGGGCGGGACGGCATCGGCACCAGGACGTAGGACCGATCGCCGTCGCGGTCGCCCTCGTCGGCCTCGCGGGACAGCACCGCCTGCACCACCGCCGGCCACAACCGCGCCGCCAACGGACCGGC
>DVLP01000015.1 GCA_018715445.1 Candidatus Avipropionibacterium avicola
TGATGGAGCCGGCGTTCACCTCTTCCAGACCGGCCAGCATGCGCAGGGAGGTCGACTTGCCACAACCCGAGGGTCCGACCAGAACGACGAACTCGCCGTCACCGATCTCCAGGTCGAGCTTGTCGACGGCCGGGCGATCCGTGCCCGGGTAGACACGAGTGGCCTCGTTGAAACTGACAGTGGCCATGCCACATTCCTTTCCACGGGCAGGTACGTGCCCGACGATCCGTAGTGGAAACGGAGCTTCTCCGCTCCGACCCTGCTGGTGCAGGTGTGCCGTGGGGCCCAGTTTCGACGCCCGCAGCTGCGCTCAGTCTAAGCACGGACCGAAGCCGGCCACCACACCCCGTCTCATCCGGGTGCTCGATGTCACCGATTCGCAACCCGGAACAGTGCCGCGGCGAGTCCGGGGAGCAGCCCGTGGCCGGCCACCAGGAGGCTTCCCTGGTCGATCCGGTCGGTCCCGTCGGGGGAGCGCACCTCGCCACCCGACTCGCGGACCAGGGGCACCAGCGGCGCGAAGTCCCAGACCTTGCCGCCGCGCATCAGCAGCCCGTCGAGGCGTCCGGCGAAGAAATCGGTGAACAGCTGGGCGGTCCGGTCCTCCCAACGGGCCGGGCGGGCCTCGAGGTCGGCCGGGGTGATCCCGTAACCGGACAGGGTGGCGCTGGCCGGGTCGGTCGCCGTGGACAGCGTGATCGGCTGGCTGCGGTCGTGCGGGGAGTCCATGCTGCAGCGGAAGGCGCCCTGACCGCGGACCGCCCAGAACAGCTCGTCGTCCTCGGGGCGGGTGATGATGCCGAGCAGCACCTCGCCGTCCACCTCCAGGGCGATGTGGTTGCCCCAGCCGGCCTCGCCGGCGACGAACTGTCGGGTGCCGTCGATCGGGTCGATGATCCACCGGCGTCCGCTGGTGCCCGGACGCTCCGGTTGCTCCTCACTGAGCAGCCCGTCCTCGGGTCTCTCCTCGGCCAGGATCTCGCCGAGCGCGCGGTCGACCTCCAGGTCGCCCTCGGAGACCGGGGAACCGTCCTCCTTGGTGGTGACCGGTACGTCGCCCCCCGACCAGCTCAACGAGATGGCGGCCGCATCGGCGGCCAGCTCGAATGCCAGGGCCAGATCGTCATCGTTCACAGCACCAGTCCACCACATGGCACGCCGCGATGGGATGGGTGGACGTCACATTCGGACCAGTCGTCACGGGTCCGTAACGATCGACCGTGCTCGACCCGTTGCCAAATACGTATCGGTAGTGTCGCGCCAGGAGCGGGTCCCGGCGACGGTGCCGGGCGTGACCATCAAGGAGTGATGACATGGCGATCAGTCGGCGGGCGATCCTCGGAGCTGCGGCGCTCGGATCGGTGACCGGCCTGGTGAGTTCCTGCTCGCCTCCGTCAGCGCCCGAGGGCGGCACCAGTTCCCCGGGCGCTGACGGTTCGGTACCGCTGCCGGTCACCGTCCCCTACGAGGGAGTCGTCCCGGATGCGCCCGCGACCCCTGAGGGTGCGGCACCGTACTTCCGACAGTTCCCCGACGAGCCGGTGGCGTTCGTCTCCGACAAGCCGATGGCCGGTGGCACGGTGACGGCGTTGACCTTCATGAACAGCCTGCCCGCCCCGGTGGACGAGAACGTGTGGTGGCAGGCCATCAATGACGCCCTCGGTGGGGCGATCGAGATGGACGGGGCAGCCGTGGGTGACTATCCGGCCAAGCTGCAGACCGTCGTGGCCAGCAATGACATCCCCGATCTGATGGCCATCCTGCCGGGCACGGTGCCGGCGATCGGTGAGCTGTTGGCGGCCAAGTTCGCGGACCTGTCGGACCACCTGGCCGGCGATGCCGTGGCGACGTACCCCGGCCTGGCGAACATCCCGTCCGACACCTGGCGCGGCTGCATGGTCGACGGCAGGTTGTACGCCGTCCCGATCCCACGCTTCTCCTTGGACCGTTGCTATCTGACACGTGCGGACCTGGCCGACAAGGCCGGGGTCACCGCACAGCCCAGCAACGGCGAGGAGCTGCTCGAGGTGTTGCGTGGACTGACCGACAAGAAGGCCAAGACCTTCGGAGCGGCCCACATCTGGGGACTGCTCCAGTTGTTCCGGGAGATGCACGGCGCACCGAACGACTGGGCCGTGGTCGACGGAAGTCTGGTCAAGGACTACGAGACCGAGGAGTTCAAGGCGGCCCTCGAGGTCGCGCGTCAGGTGTGGTCCGAGGGACTGGTCCACCCCAATGCCTTCGATGCCAACATCAGCCTGCAGATCCAGGGCTACTACAACGCAGGGATCATCGGATTCTTCCCCGGCGTGGCCAGTTGGGACTCCAATGCCGAGAGTCCCCTGTTGGAGGATCCTGCGGCGGTGAGCGTGCCGATGGAGGTCAACACCTGGGACGGCAGCGGGCCGGCGGTGCGCTACCTGAACGGCGGTGCGCCTTACCTGACAGCGATCGGGAACTCCGATCCTGCGCGGGTGGAGGAGCTGCTGCGGGTCGTCAACTGGTTCGCCTCCCCGTTCGGCACCAAGGAGTACGTGCTGACGAAGTTCGGTGTCGAGGGCGTCGACCACACCGTCGACGACGGTGTCTACACGCTGACCGACCAGGGCAAGGCGGACTATCCGAGCGGGCTCAACTACACCGGTGCGCCGGCGATGGTCCACTACAGTCCGACCAACCCGGACATCGCCGAGCAGGAGTACGACTCCGAGGTGCTGGGCATGCAGACCGGCATCGTCTCACCGAGCCTGGGGCTGGCCTCGTCGACCGACGAGAGTAAGGGCGCCGCACTCGATCGGCAGATGACCGACGTGCAGGCCGACATCATCCAGGGCCGCAAACCGCTCAGTGCGTGGGACGATGCAGTGGCGGACTGGCGTACGAAGGGTGGCGACACGATCCGCGAGGAGTTCGGCGCCGCGCTGGCGGCCGCCGGCTGACCGCAGACGGCCAGCCGCCGGACGCAGGTCAGGACGATTCGGTGTAGAGCTGGAAGTCGTCCCAGTGGATCTCGGCGTCACCCTCGAAGCCGATCAGCGATCCCACCAGGCGCAACTGACCCACCTCCTGGCCCAGCACCGAGGCCGGGATGTCATCCATCAGTGAGACCCAGGCCCAGTCCTGGCCCGTGTCGGTGATGAAGCGCATCGGCTTCTGGCACACCAGGATGTTGTCGCCGCCGGCGGTCCACCAGTGGTACTTCAACGACATCACCCCGGCCGAGACACCCGGCCCGCTGGCGCGGTACCAGAGGCGGGTCGCCACCAGTCCGGCACTGACGGGCACCGGCAGGACGACATCGGCACTGCTCACCGTGCCCGGATCGGCCCACGACCGTAGCCCGGCGGTGCCGTCGCGCCCGACGTCGGGAGCCCATTCGACGTTGCCGATCCTGCGCCACGGGGGCACCTCGGTGCCGTCGTCGCTCTCCTCGAAGGCTCCATTGGGAGCCGACGATGCGATGCTGCCGTCGGCCACACCGAGCGCCAGTGCGGCGAACCGCGCTGCCTGTGGTGCCTCCGCAGCGTTCGCGGTGTCGGCGAGTTGGGAGCGCAGGCGTTTCCAGCCGGATCGCTGCTGGCTCAGGTGGTCGACCAGGCGGAAGAACAGCTCACCGTTGTGACCGGTCCAGTAGTGGGTGTCACGGTGGTCGTAGCGCCCGCGCAGGACCGGGTCGTCCTCGATCTGCTCACCGATCGCGATCCGACGCTGTGCTGCCTCGACACGGCTGTCCAGGCTCCGCCGTACGGACTTGCCGAGTCGTAGCGCTGCCATGGAGGTCTCGGGGGCCGGCACCGGCATCGGATAGCTCTGGCAGGAGGCTTCGAGGTAGGCGAACTGGGCGAGGACGAGTTCGGCGCGTCGCCGCTGTGGCGCAGTCCGGGCCTTGGCGCGGGCCTGCTCCAGGTGCTCGCGGCAGGTCTGCAGGTCCTGCTCGCTGATCAGGTCGAGGTAGCTCGTCCGCTCGCGGTACTGCAGCACGATCTGGTCGGCGCTGGTGGCCCAGAACGGGGTGTCCAGGATCGGACCGGCCCACAACCGTTCCCAGTGGTCGAAGTAGGCCCTCAGGTGTGGCGCTGCCGCCGCACCCACGGCATGGAGGCACCAGTCGTCCACCAGGGCATCCACATCGGCATTCACGTCCCACAACAACTTGGCGTAGATCCAGGTCTTGGGGCCTTCGCCGACCAGGCTGGGATACATCGCGGCGTACTGGTAGCGCACCTTGTGCTCGTACGCCCAGCGGTAGGCCTCGGCCATCGAGTGGAGATACAGCCGCGGGGCGATGAAGTGGGCACCGGAGGCGTAGTCGTACCAGATGAGTTCATCGGCCTTCGACTCCCACGGGGTGAAGGAGGCCTGCAGCTTGGGGCGCAGGGCCTCGTCCGCCCACGGATTCGAGTCACGGGTCACCATCGGGATCACCTGCGGGTGCAGGTCGAAGTCCGGGGGATCGATCACCTCACGGTAGGCGAGGACCGGGAAGATCTTGTCGGCGTGCTCGGGTTGGGCATCGACGATGCCGGTGACCACCTTGTTCACCCACGCGTAGTAGGAGGCGGTGGCATCGGGGAACCCCATCGAGTTGGGCCCGCCGGGGTCGATGTCGGTGTCGGAGAAACCGCCGTTGTCGTTGACCGACAGCGACAGCAGTCCGGCCTCCGGGTTGTCGGCGAAGAAGTCCAGGGCGTAGGTGATCGCCACGTCGACGGTCTCGGGGATGTCCAAGCGGGGTTGCCATCCGTACGTGGCGTCGAGGGCGGGCAGCTTGGTCTTGCCGTCGACGATCGGGTAGTACTCCGGATGGAAGGTGTCCGGTTTGTCGGGGTCGGCGTACAACGCCGGCGGAAACATCTTGTACAGCACGTGGTTGCCGCCATCGGTGGTACGCGACCGGGTGCGGTTGCGGGTGGCCCACTGCACCTGGGGATCGGTGCTGGTCCAGTCGGGCGAGACCGGCGACGGGTTCGAGGTCCGCAGGAACAGCGGTGCGAACGAGCGGCCCTTGAAGTCGGGCTCGTCGACCACCAGGGGACCTCCGATGGTGATCGAAGCGTGCTGCGGCACGTCCTCACCGTCGGGGCCCGGCATCAACCACCGCACCCCCAGATGGCGTTCCAGCAGTTCGTACACCCCGTAACGGGTGCCCCAGTCGCTCGGTCCGACGATCGTCAGCGTGTCCTCGTACGGACTGATGACGTAACCGTCGACGTCCAGACCGTCCAGATGCTCTGCGATCTCCGGATCGGAGCCCGGCCCCTGCCACCCGACGTAGACCCGGCCGGGCGGCAGGTCGTCATCGATGTCGTCAGAGGCACGGACCGGCAGGGTCACACCGGTGGAGGTGGCCACGCAGTCGACCAGGGTGTCGACCGCTGCGCCCACCTGGTCATCGGGGTCGCCGCCGGTCAGTGAACCGATCCGGACCTGGTCGATCCTGGCCCCGGCCTCGCGGGTGATCAGGGTGAGGGTGTGGGAACCCGCGCTGAGGGCGAACTCGACCGGCTGGGTTCGACCGTCGACGGTCCGCGAGACCTGCCACCAGGCCCAGGTGTCGGACACCTTGGTGTCGAGCCAGGCAAAGGGTTCCTCGTCATCGATCTGGACCAGGTAGGAGTCCATGCCGCCGGTCTCACACCACAGCCGGGCCCAGATCCCGTACGTACCGTCGGTGGCGATGTCGAAGGTGAGCGCGAGGCTGCCGTCATCGGGGCCGTCGGCCGGGGTGTCGACATAGGAACCGCCTGCAGCATCAGGGTCCTCGACGATCCGCATCGGCGCGGTGATCTCACCGGACTCGGCCTCGAGCACCAGGTCATCCCGATCGTCGGGACGCGTGACGATGACGGCCCGGGCGGCTCCGTCCCTGACCAGGGCGACACCGTCGGCCTCGTCCTGGGGTGCGGCGGTGGCGCTGGGGACTGCACCAGGTGGAGCGGCGAGCAGTGCGGAGCTGGTGAGGGCCACCCCGGTCGCGGT
>DVLP01000155.1 GCA_018715445.1 Candidatus Avipropionibacterium avicola
GTGATCCCCGTGAGCAGGGCCGGATCGACCACGACGGTCACCGCCAAGACGCGCGAACGACTCGCCCGGCCGTCACAGCTGCGCTCCGAGGCCGACCAGCCCGGTGAGGTCGAGCCGGTGGAAACCGTCGCGGGGATCGAACAGGCCAGCCAACCGAGGAAGCCACGGGTCGTTCGACCGCGGCAAGTACTGCGGCGAGTTGATCTCGACGCCGTTGATCGTCGGCAGGTGGGCGGCCAGCAGGTAGGAGTGGATCGCCGAACGCCCGATGTTGGTCAGGTCCTGGACCGACACCGACATCTGGTGCCGGACGGCCCACGCTGCAGCGGCCAGTGCCAGGCTGTGCCCCTTGCAGGTCTTGACGGCCACGCCACTCCAGCCGCGCTCGCGGGCCGTGTGCAGGTCGTCCATCGATGTGAGGGCCTCGTCGACCAGGACCGGCACCCGACGCGACACCTCCGACCAGTCGTCGACCGCCAGCCGGGTCCGCGACGTCGGCTGCTCCAGATAGACCAAGTAGGACAGGGCATCCTCGACATGGCTCCCCAGGGCGTCCAGGAACTCCAGCACGGTCCGGGAGGACGCACTTCCCTCGTTGGGATCGATCGACAGCACCGGCTCGGCCACCCAGGTGGACGCGGCGGTGATGATGTCGGCGACTCGTCGGGCGTCCGCAGCCGGATCGGCCCCGGAGAGCTTGAGCTTGAACCGCGTCATCCCGGTCCGCTCGACCTGACCGGCCGTACGGTCCAGGTCGTCACCGGGCGCGACCAGCCACCATCCCGGCACCCGGGATGCGGGTGGACGCAGCACCTCACGGATCGCAGCGACCGCCCCGTCCTCGAAATGTCCATCCAGGGAAGGGATCTCGACATCCTGCTCGTACAGGGCGAACGCCGACACCCCGGCCAGACGCCCCGTGGCATCGTGGATCGCTGCGTCGAAGGCGCTGCCACACACGGTCCTGGCCAGAGTGGGTGCAGGGTGCTCGACATCAGCCAGCACCGAGTCGTGCACGCGCGTGCCGAGCTCCAAGGGATGGGCCCGCCCCGCAGTCCGTGCGAGGATCGAGTCACCGATCAGGCGGCAGTAGTCGATCATCTCCTGCTGCTTGGCAGCACTGGTCGGTTCGTCGCCGGGCCAGGCCCAGGCATCACTCAGGTTGACCGCGCCGAAGCCCTCGGCGGTGCTGCGGCCATCGCTCACCGTCAGACGTACGGTCACCTCGGGCAGGGTCGTCACGACCCCACTGCTGAGGACCAGGGGGTACTCCAGTCGGTGATGGAGGACATCGACCTCGGCGGCGACCACCTCGACCAGGGCTGCAGTCATGGCTGCTCGTAGGTCAGGACGGCAGCGAGGATCTCGCTCGGCCGCTCGTCCAGGTCACGGTAGGCCGTCTCGGCATCGGCGAACGGGTACCGGTGCGTGATCAGTTCGTCCACCGACAGGGCACCGGACTCGAGGAACCCGAGCATGGTCTCGACATTGCGCCGGACCGGGTAGGGCACGTAGGCGGTGGGATAGTCGATGCCACTCTCGTACTGGGCGTCGCGGTAGCCCGGCCCGGCCTTGGCTGAGGACAACAGCTCGATGTTGCCCATAGCCGAAGCCATCATCAGATGGATCTCCGCCCCGCCGGGGAAGACGATCCGTCCGGCGGGGACCCCGTCCGGTCCGACCGACATCAGGGGCTTGAGTCGCTGCACCGACTCGGTGGCGTCACCGCCGAAGGCGATGCAGGCGTGCTCGACGCCGTACGGCTTGGCCCACCCGGCCAGGCCCTGCCATCCCTGCTCGTCGGGCCCGACGACGTACACCCCGTCCGGCAACCGGTCGCGCCGGTAGTCGAGGCCGTCGACCACCGCAACCTCGGCCCCGGACAGCTGATAGAGCCGGGTGGCCATCTGGCCCATCATCCCGGCCCCGAAGACGACCACCTTCTGGCCCAGCCGGACCGAGGACTTGTGCACGGCCTCGATGGCGAAGCAGAACATCGCCGCGACCGAGGCGGAGGCAGAGTCCACCGTCTCAGGGATCGGGACCACCAGGTTCTGCGCGACGACGGTCTCGGTGGCGTGGAACGCCCCTTGCCCGATCGCGGCGACCCGGTCACCGACGCCGACCCGGGTGACCGCGGGGCCGACTTCGAGGACGGTTCCTGCCTGGCTGTACCCGGTCTGGTGACCGGTCGCGCCGGGGGCGGCTCGTTGCGCATTCCTCACCCCGGTCAGCTCGGTCCCGGCGCTGATGTAGGAGTGGCTGGGCGCGATCCTCACCTCGGTGGGTCCGACCGGGCCGACCTCCCCCGCCACGACACGGATTCCATGACCGGGTTCGATCACGAGCTTGTCCATCAGGAGTCGTCCTCTGTATTTGTGGATAGTTTCCGAACAAACGGATCGTAGGTCGGGCCCGCGTCCGTGGTCAAGGGTGCGGCGATCCCGTACGATCGGGTGCCACCGGCCACGGAGGCAGAGTGGGCGATTCGAGGGAGAGCTGCAATGGTGAACGTCGCTGTGATCGGATGTGGCAACCTGGGCAGGGCACACGCCCGTGCCCTGGCCGGGATGGCCGAGGTCGACGTGAGCCACCTGTGCGATCCCGTCGTGGCCAGTGCCCGTGAGCTCGGCCAGGAGCCAGGTCTCACCTCGGCCCGGATCGGTGCCGAGGCCGATGCGGTGTGGTCCGACGAGCAGGTCGAGGCGGTGTGGATCACCACACCCAACAACACCCATCTCGAGCTCGCCACCGCTGCCGTACGGGCCGGCAAACATGTCTTCATCGAGAAGCCGATGGCGACCACGATGTCTGACTGTGCAGCGATCCTCGACCTCGCACATGACAGCGACCGCCTCGTGATGCCGGGCTACAAACTCCGCTTCTTCCCGATGGTGGAGCTGGCCCGCCAGCTCGTTCCGGAGCCGATCTCGCTGCACGTGCAGGTGCTCGACGGCCGGTGGCCCGATCGTGGCTGGGTCAACGATCCGCAAGTCGGTGGCGGCAACATCGTCTCGCAGGGCTGCCACGGGACGGATCTGATCCGTCACCTGGCCGGACAGGACCCACGCCAGGTGTACGCCGTCGGCGGTCAGTTCTACTCCGATCGGGTGTGGACCAACCTGTCGGCGGTCTACCGGTTCGACGCCGATGTGTCGGCGACCCTCTCGGTCGGCGATGCCGCGCTGCCCGCGGTCACCTCGAAGTTCTTCGCGCAGGTGATCGGAGACGGGATCGCGGTGACCCTCAACGACCGACTCACCCGGCTCACCGTGCAGCGACCGGGCGAGGAGCCCGAGGTCCACACCGGCCCGGAGATCGAGTGGACCGTGGAGGACGAAGCCTTCCTGACCGCGATCCGCACCGGGTCATCCGCCCCGGTCGATGCCCTCGACGGATGGTGGGCCACAGCCATGACCGAATCAGCAATCCATTCTGCGCAGGAACGAAACCCGATCGATCTCGTTGCTCCACGCTGAGGGCCCCTCGACGGACTCGGGGGTCGATCTGCCCCTCGACGGGCTCGGGGGACGTGAATCGACGAGCTCGGAGGTCGATTTGCCCCTCGACGAGCTCTGGGGGCGTAGGGGCGGCTCGGGGTTCGGGATGTCAGCGTGGATCGGGGGTGGGGACCGAGGCGGTCGGGACACCCTTGGTGATCATCGAGCCGTCGGCGCGGTGGCCACCGATCACCGGGGCGGAGCCGAGCTGGCCGGCGAGGCGGTCGCCCTGGTGCTCCAGCGGGATGGAGCGGGTGGTCCCGGCCTCGATGTGGATCTCGCGCTCACGGACCCACACCGTCACGGTTTCGCTGCCGTGGTTGACGAAACTGATCTGGTGCTGGCTGAGGTCGACCGCCAGCGACTGGCCGTGCACCTGCAGGGTGAACCGCAGGCCCTCCCAGCCCTCGGGCAGGCGGGGGTCGAAGTCGATGGTCCCGTGGTGGTCACGCAGTCCCCCGAAGCCGTACACCAGTGTCGCCCACACCCCACCGGTCGAGGCGACGTGCACCCCGTCGGTGGCGTTGTGGTGCAGATCGGCCAGGTCCACGTACAGCGACTGGTGGAAGTAGTCCAACGCCATCTCCTGGTAGCCCACCTCGGAGGCGATGATGGACTGCACCACCGCCGACAGGGTGGAGTCACCGGTGGTGATCGGGTCGTAGTACTCGAAGTCGGCGCGCTTCTCGTCCAGGGTGAACTGGTCCCCCTGCAGGAACAGGGCCATGCACACGTCGGCCTGCTTGATCACCTGGAAGCGGTAGATCACCAAGGGGTGGTAGTGCAGCAACAGCGGACGGTTCGAGTCCGGCGTGCGCTCCAGGTCCCACACCTCCCGGTCCAGGAAGTGCTCGTCCTGAGGGTGAATGCCGAGTCCCTCGTCATAGGGGACGAACATCCCCAGCGCGGCCCGCTCCCACTCCTCGACCTCGTCCTCGGTCACGGCCAGGCGGGCCAACATCCGGGCATGGGCCTGCGGCTCCGACAGCTCGAGTCGACGCACGGTCTGCGCGGCCTTCACCAGGTTGTAGCGCGCCATCACGTTGGTGAACAGGTTGTTGTTGACCACCGTGGTGTATTCGTCAGGTCCGGTCACACCGTGGATCTCGAACCGCCGGGATCCGTTGTGACGCCAGAATCCCAGGTCGGCCCACATCCGTGCGGTCTCGACCAGGATCTCGACTCCCTCGTCCAGCAGGAAGGCATCGTCACCGGAGGCCTCGACATAGCGACACAGCGCGAACGCGACGTCGGCATCGATGTGGTACTGCGCCGTCCCGGCCGCGTAGTAGGCGCTGGCCTCCTCGCCGTTGATGGTGCGCCAGGGGAACAGTGCCCCGCGTTGGGCCATCTCCTGCGCACGGCGCCGGGCCGCATCGAGCATCTGGTAACGGAACCGCAGGGCATTGCGTGCGGTGTCCGGGCTGGTGTAGGTCAGGAACGGCAGGACGTAGATCTCGGTGTCCCAGAAGTAATGTCCCTCGTAGCCGCTGCCGGTGACCCCCTTGGCCGGGATGCCGCTCTGCTCGGCGCGGGCCGAGGCCTGCAGGACCTGGAACAGGTTCCACCGGATCGCCTGCTGCAGGTCCGGGCGCCCCACCACCTCGACATCGGCACGGGCCCAGAAGTCGTCGAGGAACTCCTTCTGTCGCACGCTGATCTGCTCGACGCCGACCCGCTTGACCCGGTCCAGGGTCCGTACGCAGCGATCCACCAACTCCGGCACCGGCACCCCCTTGGAGGTGTGGTACGTGATCACCTTGGTCAGGCGGATGCGCTGCCCTGCTTCGACATCCATGCGAGCGACGTACTTCGCGGAGTCGTCGGAGGTGGCAGCGGTCACCTCGGCCCGACCGTCGAACTCCAGGGTGTGGTCAACTCCGGTGGCCAGGGTCATCCGTGAGTTCACGCAGCGGTGCCCCAGCAGCATCCGGCGATCGTCGTCGACCCGGTTGACGATGGGTTCGAGGACCCGGGACTCGAACCTGCTGGCCTTGCGGGGATCGAATCCCTCGCCCATCGCATCGGCCTTGACGTGGTACTCGTCGGTGCCGTCCTGACGGTTCAACACCTGCGACGAGACGACCACCGGGGCCGCTGCATCGAGCAGGGTGACCTCGAGGGTCAGGACCGCCAGATGACGCTCGGTGAACGAGACCATCCGGCGGGTGTTGACCTGGACCCTCTTGCCCGACGGCGTCCGCCAGACCAGGTCGCGGGTCAGCTCACCGGTGTCGAACCGCAACGACCGCTCGTACGAGATCAGGTCGGCCTCGTTGATCAGCAAGGGCTCGTCATCGACGTACAGCTTGATGACCTTGCTGTCGGGCACGTTGACGATCGTCTGCCCGGTGCGGGCGAAGCCGTACGCCTCCTCGGCATGGCGGATGTGCCAGGTCTCGTGGAAGCCGTTGATGAAGGTGCCGTGGGTGTGGCTCTCACGGCCCTCCTCCGGGTTGCCGCGCATCCCGAGGTAGCCATTGCCCACCGCGAAGCAGGTCTCGGTGACCCCGAGGTCGTCCCGGCTCGGGGCGGTCTCGGTCCAGCTCCACTCCCGAACAGGGAAACGGGTCCGGTCGATCGGGTCGGGCGAACTCATCGCGCTCCCCCGCCGTGCGCAGTGACCAGCTCGACCAGGTCGGAGACCACCACGTCGGCACCGGCTCGGGTGAGGGCCTCGTGGCCGACGCCACGATCGACACCGATGACCCGACCGAAGGAGCCGGCCCGTCCGGCCTGCACACCGGAGATGGCGTCCTCGACCACGATCGAGCGGGCCACGGGGACATCGAGTTGTCCTGCCGCGGCGACGAAGGTGTCGGGGGCCGGTTTGCCGGCCAGACCTTGCTCGGCAGCGACCTGGCCGTCGACCACCACGGTGAAGCGGGAGGTCAGTCCGGCAGCCTCGAGCACCGCACGGGCATTGCGCGACGACGACACCACCGCCAGGGCGATCGGCAGGTCCGCGAGCTGGTCGAGCAGCTGCACCGACCCCGGATAGGGCTGCACCCCGTCATCGGCGAGCACCTGGGAGAACAACGCGTTCTTGCGGTTGCCCAGGCCGCAGACGGTCTCGGCCTGCGGTGAGTCGTCCGGGCTGCCGTCGGGCAGGGTGATGTCGCGCGAGGCCAACATCCGGCGGACACCGTCGTAGCGGGGCAGGCCGTCGATGTGGGCGAAGTAGTCGTCCTCGGTGTACGGCGCGGCGTCTGGCCACTGCTCAGCCAGACAGCGCGCAAACAGTTCGTGCCATGCTCGCCGGTGCACCTCGGCGGTGGGGGTCAGCACCCCGTCCAGATCGAAGAGCACGCCGTCCCAGTCACTCCACTCCACCGCACCCACAGTAGTCGGCCCGGGCTGCTCGGCCCACCCACCGGTCGGCGTGGCCCGGTGTTGGCGCGTGGTCAGGCGTCGAGCTCGTGATCAGTGAGCCGTCAACTCGCGCGCCTGGCACAGCAGCTCGGCCAGGTAGTCGCCGGACCGTTCACAGGTCTCGCCACCGACGTAGGTGAGGCTGAGCCCGCCCCGGTCGAGGGTCTCCCCCCGTCGCATCGCCCGGCCACCGCTCCAGCAGGGATCGGACCCCAGGAAGGCCAGGCAGATCTCGTCGGTGTCAGCATGGATCACCCCGACGCGGTGGCCCCCGGGCAGCGTTGCCACACTCGGATGCCGCAGGCGATACGTGTGCGAGTCAGTCGTCATCGTCGTCTCCCTCCGTCGTCACATCGTCCGTGGGCCACTGCGTGTGCCCTCATGAGGAGTACGCACAACCTGCCAGCGAGGTTGCACGGATCGACAAAAGGATTTCCAACGAGACCTCCGGAACCGGTGTCAGAGCGGCCGGGCACAATGGCGGCCATGGCTTCGTTCCACGTCCGGCCCGCCCCCGCCGCGTCCACCCCGGTCGAGGCGTGGCACCCCGCCGACGACGAGGTGTTCAGTGGACTGCTGGTGGACCGGGTCCGGGTCGGCGCCGTGCGTGCTGAGCTGGTCGAGATCGACGACTCGCGACTGGTGGGGACCGCCCTTGGCGGGGCCGAGCTGACCAAGCTCGCCCTGACCGACTCCATCGTCGAGTCCTGCGACCTGGCCGTGATGCGCGCCCCCGACAGCAGTTGGACCCGGGTGCTGGTCACCGAGTCGCGGCTGACCGGGGTGCAACTCACCCGTGCCGGTCTGCAGCAGGTCGAGATCGCCGACAGTCCCGCAGCCGACAGCCAGTGGCGCTCGGCCTCGCTGCGTCAGGTCCGGTTCCGCGACTGCGTGCTGACCGATGCCGACTTCGGTGGTGCGAGCCTGACCCAGGTCGAGTTCATCGGATGCGACCTGTCCCGGGCCGACTTCTCGCGGGTCCGGGTGCGCGGTGGCACACGGTTCACCGACTGCACGTTCACCGCGGCCACCGGGCTGGACTCGCTGCGCGGCGCCGAGATCGAGTTCAGCGATCCTTCCGATGCCCTCGCCCTGGTCGTGCCGCTGGCGGCCGCCCTCGGGCTGACGGTGCGTCAGCGCGAGGACTGAGCCAGCCCGCGTCCGGTTGCCGTACGGGGTCGAGTGCAGCTCGGGCCCGTACGGGTCAGCGCAGCTTGGGCCGGACGTGGAGTCCGACCTCGGGATCGACCAGCGGCTCCTGGCCGCAGGCGATCTCGCCGGTGACCAGTTCGGCATCGGTGGCGGTGTTGCGCTTGACCAGGCCGAGCGCGATCGGGCCGAGCTCGAAGTGGCGGGCACTGCTGCCGACGAACCCGACGGCGCGACCACCGGAGCTCAGCTCGGCACCCACCTCGGGCAAGGCCTCGACCGATCCGTCGAGGTGGAGCAGCACCAGCCGTCGGGGCGGGCGGCCGAGGTTGTGCACCCGGGCCACCGTCTCCTGACCGCGGTAGCAGCCCTTGTCGAGGTGCACCCCGACCAGACCGATCTCGTTGGGGATCGTGCGATGGTCGGTGTCGATCCCGATCCGCGGCACACCCGCGGCGATCCGCAGGGCCTCGAAGGCCCAGGTCCCGGCACGCTGGTCACCCAGCAGGTCGTCGATCCGGTCCAGGGGGGCGATCACCTCGTGACCCCCCAGGGCGTCATCGCGGACCCGGACCACCAGGTCGTCACCGGTGCTCGCCTCCGGCGGCGCCGGCCGCCAGACGACACCGTGGGTGTCGGTCAGGTCGGCGACCTCGACCCGCATCATGAACCGCATCGAATCCAGGAACTGGACCAGGGCGGCCGCGGCGCCGGGCTCGGTGTGGGCCCAGAAGGTCTCACCGTCGTCGACGCCCTCCATCACATGCTCGATGTGGCCGTTCGGGGACAGCAGCAGCGCGGTGGTCGCCGTACCTGGGGCCAAGGCCTCGAAGTGCTGGCTGGTCAGGGAGTGCAACCAGGTCAGTCGGTCCGGGCCGGTGATCGAGAGCACCCCGCGATGGGACTGGTCGACCGCGCCCCGCCCGTCGGTCAACTCACGCTGCTCGCGCATCGGGTCGCCGTAGTGCCAGACCGCCCCCAGGTCGGGGCCGGACTCATTGCGTACCTCAGTCATCGTCGATCACGCCGTGGCGCGGGAGAGCTTGCCCCACATGTAGGACTGCAGGGCCTGGTCGCCCTCGGCCTTGTCGAAGGTCCACAACAGGTCGCCCTCCACCTGGCCGTACAGGCGCTGACCCGCCGTGTACGGCTTCGCGGTGCTGGTGCGCGCGACCGCATCGGTGGCCAGCTCGATCTTGGCCCCGGTGACCGAGCCGTACCAGATCTCAGCGACACCGGACGGGTGACACATCACCACCTCGACCTGGCCATCGGTCTGCGGACGCCAGAAGCCGGTCTCCATGTCCAACGGCTCGTTGGCCTTGCCGTCGTCGTCGATCAGGAAGGTCTGGGACAGGTAGTGCAGGTAGTCACCGCCGTTGTGGGCGATGTCGATCTGTTGGCCGAACTCGATGTCGTCCTCACCGGGCCAAGTGGCGCGACCGACGCCCTCCCAGCGCCCGATCATCCAGGCCAGTCCCAGCAGATTGGAGTTGAGTCCCTCGGGGATCTCGAACACCTGTCCTCCTCGTCGTCGTGTGCTCAGGTCTCAGGTCGTACGGCGGTCTCGGTCGCCGGTACGGCTCATTGCCACCGTCTCCTCGGCCGCGGCCAGATCGGTGGTCACCTCGTCGTCGGCATCGTCATCGTCGGCAGGGGCATCGTCGGCAGCAACACCTGGGTCAGCGGAGGCGTCGGGACCCTCGGACTTCCCGGACTTGCCCGTGTGCTCGGCCTTGCCCGTGTGCTCGGTCTTGCCCGTGTCCTCGGTCTGGTCGGCGTCCTTGGTCCCGTCGGCGTCCGGATCGGGGTTCTGGTCCACCGCGGACAGGTCCACCGTCTCGTCCTCGGCCGACAGATCGATCGTCTCGTCCTCGGCTCCGGCGCTGTCTTCGGCTCCGGAGTGGCCCTCGGTGCTGGAGCTGCCCTTGGTGCTGGGGCTGTCCTCGGGATCGGCACTCGCTGGCGCTGGTGCCTTCTCGGACCTCACCGGGCGCGGCACCGACACGACCTGGTCGTCATGGACCGGCTGGTGCCGCCACAACTGAACCACGCCCACCACCGCCGCCAGAGCGATCGCCGCCGTCGCGACGATCAGGACGAGGGTGCCGATCGAATCCACGCCAGCGAGTCTACGGGGTCGGATAACCTCGCCGGATGCGTGTGGTGGTGCAGCGAGCGTCCCGAGCCGAGGTCCGCGTCGACGGTACGGTCACCGGTCGACTTCCCAGACCCGGACTGGTCGTGCTGGTCGGCGTCACCCACGACGACACCGAAGCCGAGGCCGCGTCGCTGGCGGCCAAGGTGTGGCGGCTGCGGATCCTGCCCGAGGAAACCTCTGCCGAGCAGACCGATGCGCCACTGCTGGTGGTCAGCCAGTTCACCCTGTACGCCGACACCCGCAAGGGACGACGACCCTCCTGGAACCGGGCCGCGCCTCGGCCGGTCAGCGAGCCGCTGGTCGAGTCCTTCGTGACGGCCCTGCGCGAGCTCGGCGCCCACGTCGAGACCGGTGTCTTCGGCGCGACGATGGAGGTCGAGCTCGTCAACGACGGGCCGTTCACCCTGGTGGTGGATTCCGCGGACTGACCCCTCGACGAGCTCGGGGATCGGGCGTTGAGCTCGGGGGCCTTGGGGCCCCTCGACGGGCTCGGGGATCGTGCAGCTCGGGGGCGTGGGTCAGGGGCGGGGGGCGAAGAAGGCGACTTCGGAGATCACGATCGAACCGCGGCCGACGGCGTTGGTGCCCGAGGAGTTGGACTTCACGATCTGGAGGGTGATCGTGCCGCCGGAGGTGACCGGGATCCGCAGGTGCTGCAGGTCACGCTCGCCGTCGACGAGTTGCTGCTCGACGACGGTGCCGTCGGGCAGGGTCCACCGGGCGGTCAGCACGCGCAGGTTCAGCGGGTACTGGTCGACCCCTCCCGTGGACTTCACGTAGCCGTTCACCAACGCCACCTCGGCGATCTGGGTGTCTCGCGGGACGGTGAAGCTGATCGCGGGCGTGGTGGTGTCGTCACAGCGCCATGCCGTGGCCGGGTCACCGTCGACGGCATTGGCGGCGTCATATCGGACGGTGGCGCCGTCGTCGGTGCCGGACGGGGCCACACAGGTCGACTGGGCGAGGACCCCGGTGACCGGGGCGACCTCACCGTCCCAGACCTGACCGGCCGGGACCTGGTCGGCGACCGGGGCTCGACCGTCGAGGCCTTGGACGAAGATCGTGCCCGCGGTCCCCAGGGCGAGACAGGTCAACAGCACCAGGGTGGTCAGCAGCAGGCGCTCCCCGCGACGCCGTCGCGCCTTCGCGCCCCGCCGTGCTGCCGGGCGAGTGGCTGCCGGACGGGTGGAGGCCGGTCGGGTGGCCGACGGTCCGGTGACGGGCGTGTGACGCGCAGTCGGGGTCGCAGGAGCCGGGACCCGCGGCAGGGCCGGCACCGGCTGGAGCGGCTGGGTCGGCGGGCCGGACGTGGCCTCGACCGGCAGTGGAGTCAACGGGGAGGGCGCGTGACCGGAGAAGAGCCAGTCGTAGCCACCGACGCCGGTCGCTTCCGGTTCGGGCGCCGGTTCAGGATCCGGCTCGGACGCCGACCCCGACCCGGCCGGGTCGTAGAGCGGGATGTCACCGAAGCGGGCGATTTCGGCGTCGATCTCGGCCTGGGTCCAGCCGCGGACCACCGGCAGCGGCGCCGTGGGCTCCAGTCCGTCGTCGTCCAGACCGGCGAATGGGTCCACCGCAGCGGAGGTGTGAGCGTGCGACGGCTCGTCAGGTCCCCTTCGGGCCTGATCGGGCACATTCGACATTCCACTCATTGCGGCCCGATCATACCGGGGCCTTGCCGGAGATCCGGTCACGATTCGGGATCGACCTGCGGTGACGTGGGCCACGTCGGCCCGGCGACGACCCCGAATCCGCGGTGGCGCAGCGCCGGAAACAACCGCCGTCCTCGACGACACCAAGCTGACCAAGTGGACGTCCACTTGGCGGACGTGCCATTCTCACTGTGGAAATTCACGCGGAGGGAGGCTGGGCATGGCCACTCTGCTGTTGTTCACCCCCAGCACCTCGACCTCCTCCCAGGTGCTGCCGGCGCTCAGCCTGGTCGACCACACCGTACGGGTCCTGCCGGCCTCCGCCTCGGCCGCCGCCCAGGCCCCCGAGGCCGATCTGTGGCTGTTGGACGCCCAGCACAACTTGGTGGCCGCGAAGACGTTGTGC
>DVLP01000156.1 GCA_018715445.1 Candidatus Avipropionibacterium avicola
TGCTCTGGCACCTCACCCGGGTCCAGGACGACCACGTGTCCGATGTCGCCGGGCACGAGCAGGTCTGGACCTCCCAGGGCTGGTACGGACGGTTCGGTCTGCCGTTCCCACCGGAAGCACACGGCTACGGACACACCACCGAGGAGGTCGGGCAGGTCCGCGGGCTGTCGGCCGAGGACCTGCTCGGCTACCACGAGGCCGTCCATGCCCACACCGTCGAGGTGCTGTCCGCACTGGACGACGGCGACCACGACCGGATCGTCGACACCAGCTGGGACCCGCCGGTCACCGTCGGTGTGCGCCTGGTCAGTGTGATCGCCGACGACCTGGAGCACGTCGGTCAGGCCGCCTACCTCAAGGGCGTGCTGGCACGACGTCGTCGGCAGGCTGGTGCAGCCGACGGGACCTGAACCGTGGATGGGTGAGGACAAAGGTCACGACCACCGCCATCACCACCGCGCCGACCAGCACCGGCAGCGGAGCCCACAGGCCGTACAGGGCCGTGCTCGCCGTCGGTGCGATGACGAAGGTGAGTCCGTTCGTCGCGCCGATCAGCCCGGCCAGGCCACCCTGCTCCTCGCGGCTGACCAGCAGGGTCGGGCCTGCCGTGTAGCCGGGCATCGCGGTCCCCAGTCCGAGACCGATCAGAGCGATCGCCACCAACAGTGGTGTCGCCCCGAGGTCGGCCCCAGCAGCACGAAACCGGCCAGGGCCACCGAGCCTCCCACCCGGAGCAGGGTCGGTGGCGTCCATCTGCTGCGGGGACCACGACGGTCTGGGCCAGCACCATCCCGACCCCGACCGCCAGCAGGGCACCGCCGGTCACCAGTCCGGTCGTGTCGGCATCGAGCTGGAGGCGGTCCTGGACCAGGAAGCCGGTGACGACCTGGATGAAGCCCAGCGCGGTGAACATGCCGAAGCCGGCGAGCAGGAACGGCCACACCCGGCGGTCCAGTGGACTGACCATGGCCGGCGTGGCGATCAACTCGTGGCGGGGTTCACGGCGCAACCGAGTCGCCAACAGCACCAGGGCGGCGGTCAGCAGCAGCGGGACCGCAACCAATGGGGTGATGAGTCCGAACGCCGACAGCACCCCACCGACGATCGAACCTCCCACCATCGCCACCCCTTGGACGGCACCGACCCCGGCCATCCCCTTGACCCGTGCGGCTTCATCGGTGGTGACGTCGGCGATGTAGGCCTGCGCGGTCGGGGTGACCGCGGCGATCGCGGCACCGAAACTGACTCCGCGCAGCACGACGAAGCAGGCGAACAAGGCCGTACCGGTGAGGATCCCGGCCATCCCGAGCCGTGCCACCAGGGCGAACAGGGCCATCGCCGTCGTCGCCAGAACCGCGACGAGCTGACCGTCTCGCTGGAGGGCTTCGTCCACCGCACCGCGAGCTGACCGGGGTGCACCGCGTTGGCCGGGAGTTCACCGCGGGTTCATCCGGGATCGGTACCCTGAATGCAGACGCCTCGGCCACCCCGAGGCCCGAGAGCAGGAGTCCTCATGCCCGTGCGCCAACGGTTCAGTTCTGTGATGACGGCCCGTACGGCCTCAATCGCGATCGCCGGAGCAGCGGCGCTCGGGCTCGTGGCCTGCAGCTCACCCGGTGATGCGCAGCCCCAGGACACCCCTGGCTCGGTGGTCACCGAGACGACCACGCCCCAGTCCTCGGAGTCGCCGACCGCACCGGAGTCCAGCCCCAGTCAGCAGGAGAGCCCCAGTCAGCAGGAGAGCACGTCCGGCCAGGAGCGGGACCTGCGTTCGACGGAGGTCCCGGTCAGTTGGCAGGACGCGATCGAGGCAGCCCAGGCGAAGTTCGACGGTGATCCGACCTCGGTCAAGCTCGAGTGGGAGCGCGGCGAGCTGCGCTACAGCGTGGAGTTGGTCTCCGACACCGAGGAGTACGAGGCCACGATCGACCCGCAGAGCGGGGATGTCGTGCGCGAGGACACCGAGACCCTCGACGGCGACGACCGAGCCGAGGCCCAGGAGGACGTCTTCGACCCGAGTGAGGTCGTCAGCCTGGACGAGGCCATGAAGGCCGCCCTGGCCGAGGCCGACGGGCCGATCACCGAGTGGAAGCTCGAGGGATCGCACGGCAAGGTGTACTACCAGTTCGACATCGTCAACGGCAACGACGAGGTCGAGGCGATCATCGACGCCCTGACCGGCAAGTTCGTCGAGTTCGACGACTGACTCACGTCCTGTTCCTGACCACCTGCCAGAGGGCGGCCCACTGCCGCGACGTCAGGTCACGCGGTTTGGCCCGTCGATCGGCCCCGCAGCTCGCGAGCATGCGGTGGGCGACGCGTGCCGAGGTGAGCCGGGTCAGGATGGCCCGCAGCCCAGCGCCGCGGCTGGTGAACACCTCGGCGACGAATCGCTCGTAGCGGCGTCGCTCGGTCGTCGGGACCAGCGGCGTGGCACGTCGGTCGATGCCCAGCACTCCGCCGTCGACGCTGGGGGCCGGGTGGAACCCGTGCGCCGGAACCCTTCCGTACAAGGTGAAATCGAACCAGGGGCCGGCCTGGGCGGTCATCATGGTGCTGCCTCCGACCCCGGCCCGTTTGCGCGCCACCTCCCACTGCAGCAACACCACCGCGTGACGCCAGTCGTGGCTGCGCAGGAGTTTGCGCAGCAGGGGAGTGGTCAGGTGGAACGGCAGGTTGCCGACCACCACGTCCTGGCCGAAGCGGATGTCCAGCGCGTCGGCATGCACGACCTCGACCCGGGGGAAGCGGCGTCGTAGGCCGGCGATGCGGTGAGGGTCGAGCTCCACCGCCACGACAGGCCGACCCAGCCGGGAGAGCCCGGCAGTGAGGGCGCCGTCACCGGGACCGATCTCCAGGATGGAGCCGTCGGTCGCGGCGACCAGGTCGGTGAGCAGGCGCACCGTGGGCCGGTGGCGGAGGAAGTTCTGGCCGAGCTCGTGTCGGCCGTGTCGTTGGGGGGACCGAGGTCGGGGCGAGTGGGTGGCGCGGTTGTGACGAGGCATGGAAGGGCTCCGGGAAGGACGGTACGGCCATGCTGCAGCCGAACTGCAGCAGGTTCGTGGAACTCGACATGGGACTGGAGCCTAAGCGGCTCCTGGTCCGATGACAACGGGGTTTGTGGCCCGATCCGTCAGCCCTGGGAGGCAGCGGCCTCCTGGAGCTCAGCGGCGATGGCGTCGCCGACATCCTTGCGCCAGGACTCGGCGAAGCCCTCCCACTCGGTGACCGGCTTCTCCCCGAGCAGGATGCTGCGCTCCAGGTCGCTGCGACGGGCGCCCCAGGTCGCGCCACGGCCCTGCGCGGTCTCGGAGTACAACCCGGTGGAAGCGTTGACCGTCCCGTTGGGGATCGCCTCGCTGAGATAGGCGTGCTGGCGCTCGACCAGGTCCTGGCGGCCGGGCACGTACAACACGTTCTGCGAGCCGGCGCCCACGTAGGGCCACCCGATCAGTGCCTCGGAGGCCTTGTCCGGCAGGAAGGTCGGTTCCCCGTCCTCGAAGCTGAAGGTCTGGCCCTCGAGGCCGTACGCGATGTCGAGGTACTGCTGGGTGCCGAACGGTGAGGCGATGTAGTCGACGATCCGCAGTGCCTCGTGCAGTCGTTCGTCGGAGGCCTGCTTCTTGATGCCGATGAAGTCTCCGAAACCGGCCTGACCGAGGTAGCTGCTCGCCGCGCCACCACCGTCCCAGCGCGGCAGCGCGATCACCCCGGTGTCGAACTCCGGGTTGGATCGGGCGTAGTTGCTCCACATCGCGAAGCCCTGGATCAACAACGGTGTCACCCCGGCCCGGAACCAGTTGTGGTTCTGGCCGGGATCGGAGAAGGCATTGGGGTGCATGTACCCGGCCTGGACGATCTTGGCGGCTTCCTCCAGGGCCAGCACCGACTGCTCGGCACTGATCTCGTTGACGAACTGGTCACCCTCGCGGGCCCAGCCGTTGGGGGCGCCCATCATCTCGCGCACCGCGCGCAGCAACCATCCGGTCGGGTCGCCGCCCATGGCGAAGACGTTGTCCTTCCGGTCGGTGAGGGTGTCGAGCAGGTCGACGAAGTCCTTGCCGTCACGCAACTCGAGGTTGGACTCCAGTCCGTGCTCGGCCAGCAGGTCGCCGCGGGCGAGCATCACGCGACCGGCCGGCGGGCGTGGCTGGGGGATCCCCCAGATCCGACCGTTGACCCGGGCGACGTCCCAGTTGGCGTCGGTGAAGCTGGCCAGCGCCGGGTACTGGGTGATGTTGTCCCCGGCCAGGACCTCGGTCAGGTCGGTGAACTCCTTCTCCAACAGCTGGGGCAGCTGGGCGACCCCGGTGATCTGGACGAAGTCGGGCAGCTCGCCACCGGCCACCGTGACCTGGAACTTGTCGCGGTACTCGGTGCTGATGATCGAGGTGTCCTGCAGGTCGTTGCCGGCCTGCTCGCGGAAATGGGCGTAGACCGGGTTCGAGCTGGGCGGGATGCTGGGCGGATCGCCCTGCAGCAGTGCGGTGAAGGTGTCGGTCTGTGGCAGGGGGAACCCGTCCCGTACGACCGGAGGGTCCGGGAAGCTGAAGTAGCCGTTGATCACGCCCGACTCATCGCCGGGCAGATCCGGGGTGACCCCGTCGAACGGGACGTGGGCCGGTGGCTCCACTGCTGCGGTGTCATCGCTCGCGGACCCACCTCCGGAGCCGGTCCGGCAGGCCGTGGCGGCGACGGCGGCCGAGGCGGCCGACAGGGTCAACAGGGTGCGACGGTGCAGTGTGCGGGTCATCGATGGCCTCTCACGGTGGGACAGGTGGACGTGGACACCACGTCCGGCAGCTGAGGTCAGCCTGTCACGGACCCATCACACGTGCAACCGGTTGCGGTCGCCGGTGGGACCGGGAAAGCGACTCCCGTGCCGCAGGCTGGAGTCTGGAACCGGTGCAGCGACGACGGGCGGCGGGCATAGGCTGGCGGGCATGCTCGAACGCGCCCTCGCCCGCCGTCCGCTCAGACTGCTCCAGGACGATTCGGTCGACTACACCGAGGCGATGGCACGGATGGCGGAGCTGGTCGAGCAGCGCAAGGCCGACGAGATCGACGACACGCTCTGGTTGCTGAGCCATCCGCAGGTCTTCACCGTCGGGCGACGGACCCGGCCCGAGCATCTCCCCGAGCCCGCCCGCGGCGTCCCCGTGGTCGAGACCAACCGCGGTGGCCAGCTCACCTACCACGGCCCCGGCCAGTTGGTCGGCTATCTGGTGGTGCGCCTGGGCGAGGACGAGGGGATCGTGGACTACGTCCGCGAGGTGGAGCTCCGCCTGATCGAGGCCCTGGGTCGGCTCGGGCTGCCTGCCGAACGCCGTGACACCCCGCCGGGCGAGGAACTGCTCACCGGGGTCTGGACCACGCAGACCAGCCGCAAGATCGTGTCGATCGGGATGCGTCAGAGCCGCGGGGTCACCAGCCACGGTTTCGCCCTGAACGTCGACGGCGACCTCACCCCGTGGCACTGGGCGGTCGCGTGCGGCCTGCCCGATGTCGACATGACCTCGATCGCCCGCGAGCTGGGGCAGGCCTCGATGGCCGACACCCGTACCGCCGTACGGACCGCCTTCGAGGCCAGTTGATGGCAGCGGGCACCAAGTTTCGCCCGGACTGGTTCCTGATCGGGCTGATCTGCATCCCCGTCCTGGCCACGCTGCTGCCGGCGCGAGGGGTCGGCGCGACGATCGTCGAGCACGCCACGACCGTGGCGGTGTGCCTGCTGTTCTTCCTGCACGGGGCCAAGCTCTCGCCTTCGGAGGCGGCCCGGAGCTTTGCGCACTGGCGGTTCCAACTCCTGGTCCTGGGAGCGACCTTCGTGTTGTTTCCTCTGCTGGGCGTGGGATTCAGCAGTTTCGGTACGGCCTTCCTGAGCCCGGAGCTGGTCACCGGGGTCGTCTTCGTGTGCATCCTGCCCTCGACCGTGCAGTCCTCGATCGCCTTCACCTCGATGGCCCGGGGCAATGTGGCGCTGGCGGTGAGCTCGGCCTCGCTGTCCAATGTGGTCGGGGTGCTGCTGACTCCGGTCCTGGCCGCGCTGCTGCTCGGAGGCGCGGTCCACATCACCGGTGGCTCGGTGCTGGGGATCGTGCTGCAGTTGTTGGTGCCCTTCGTCGCCGGTCAGCTGCTGCACTCCCACATCAGTCCTTGGTTGAAGCGGCACTCCTCGGTCGTCAAGGTGGTCGACTCGGGCTCGGTGCTGCTCGTGGTGTACGGGGCGTTCAGTGCCGGCGTCGTGGAGGGCCTGTGGACCGTGGTCGGTCCGGGTGAGCTGGGCCTGGTGGTCGCGGTCTCGGCGATCCTGCTCGCCGTGGTGATGCTCGTCCTGGGCCTGGTGGCCAAGCTGACGTCGATGCCGCGCGGCGACTGGATCGTGCTGCTGTTCTGCGGCTCGAAGAAGAGTCAGGTCAGCGGGGTGCCGATGGCGACGCTGCTGTTCCCGGCGGCGGCCCTGGGCACCACGATCCTGCCGCTGATGATCTTCCACCTGTTCCAGCTGCTGGTGTGCTCGGTGCTGGCCCGGTTCTGGGGTCGCGGGTCGGCGGCGGACGTGGGAAGCTGAGCCGAACAGTTCCGACGTCCGGGGAGCCGCTCATGCAGTCCGAGAACCTCAACGACCTGGCCACCGCACAGTTGGCCGCTGCGGCGCAGAGTGCCCACGGTCGTAGTGCCCACGGCCTGACCGGTGGCCACGACCACACCCTGCGCCAGATCCTGATGGCCCTGACCGCCGGCAGTGCGCTGGCCGAGCACGAGAGCCCCGGCGAGGCGACCCTGCAGGTCATCACCGGGACGATCCGTCTGACCGCCGGTGACCAGAGCTGGCAGGGCAGCGCCGGGGACCACCTGGTGATCCCTCCGCTGCGCCATGACGTCACCGCGATCGAGGATGCGGCCTTCCTGCTGACGGTGGCGGTGGGCACCCGCTGACCGGAGGGACCGGCCGACCGGTGTCGGCCGGCCGGTCCACCCCGGATCTCAGTCCGTTGCCCGGTCAGAGGCGTCCGAGGTGTCCTCGTCGTCCTCCCAGGACATCCCGGGCGCACCGAGGACGGCCGCGAGGGTACGGGCCCGGGCGGCTTCCTCGTGGCGCGACTGACGCTCCAGGCTGCGATAGAGCAGCAGGGCCGCGTACGCGTCGACCGGGTTGTCGGCCAGGATCTCGCGGGCGGTCTCCTCGGCGCGGACCAGGTGGGCGGCGTGGAAGTGGGCGCGGGCGAGCAGCTGACGGGCCTCGCCCAGCCCGCGGACCGGTGTCTGCTCTGCGGCCACGTCGGCCAGCAACGACTCCAGTTCCTTGGCGGCGAGGGTGTAGCGCCGATCTCCGAACAGGATCTCGGCCCAGGTGTAGCGATCATGGAAGTCCATGGAGCTCTCCTCTGCGACCGTCCCCGCCGGTGTGCGGGGTCCGCCCTCTCAACGCCGCAGCGCCGCGGATATTCCCCCGCTCAGTCGGGCGGCAGTTCAGTGGTGACCACCTGGGGCGGACGGACGCAGCCGGCGATCAGCAGGGCGATGAGCAGCAGCACCGGGACCACCACGAGGCCCTTCTGGACACCCCAGTGCTCGCCGAGGAAACCGATCAGGGGCGGCCCAGCCAGGAAGGCGGTGTAGCCGACCGAGGCGACCACACTGACCCGGCCTGCGGCGTGACGGGGCTCGTCGGCGGCCGCGCTCATCCCCATCGGGAAGCCGAGCCCGGCGCCCAGTCCCCACAGCGCGGTCGCGGCCACGGCCAGTGGCACCGAGGTGGTGGTCACGAACACCACGACACCGATCAGGGCCAGCACGGTGACCGCCCGGATCATCGGCACCCGTCCGTACCGATCCTGCAGTCGGGGACCGACCCACCGCGACAGCGTCATCGCCGAGAGGAAGACCGCGAAGCCGAGGGTGCCGATCGCCTCGGACGCCTGCAGGTCACGGATCAGGGCGACCGCCACCCAGTCGTTGGCGGTGCCCTCGGTGAAGGCGAAGGCCAGCACGAACAGCCCGATCAGCAGGGTGCGCGGCTCGGTCCAGGCCGCCAGCGGATGACGGCGTGGAGCCTGGTCCACCGAGGGGTCGGCGTCGGCGGGGTCGGTGTCGGCAAGGAAGGCCCGTACGGCGAAGGGTGTCCCGACCGCGACCAGCAGTCCGACCAGCGGCAGTTGGAGCGCCACCGGCACCCCGGCCACGACCAGGGCAGCACTGAGCAGCGCCGCGGCCACCGTGCCGACACTGAACCCGGCGTGGTAGCGGGCCATGATCGAGCGACCCAGGCGACGCTCGACGGCGGCGCCCTGGACGTTCATCGCGACGTCCCACGCGCCCTGGGCGAAGCCGAAGCAGAACAACCCGACCACCAGCGCCGGGATCCCGAGGGTGTGGCCGATGCCGATCCACAGCAGAGCGAGGCCGTTGACGACCGCCATCACCTGCACGGTGCGGCTGGAACCGATGCGGGCGACGATGACGCCGGCCAGTGGCAGGGCCAGGATCGAGCCGGCCGCCAACGACAGCAGCACCAGTCCCAGCACCTGCGGTGACAGCTCCAGGGCGGACTGGACCTGCGGGATCCGTGAGGCCCAGGTCGCGAAGGAGAAGCCGGAGGCGATGAAGGCGGCATAGGTCGCCACTGACGCCCGCTCCGCGGCGGGGTTCCTCGCTGCTGGTCCTGCTGTCGTGCGCCTCGCCATCGTCGGTCAGTGGGCGAGGGGAGCGGGTTCGTCGACCGATTCCGGCGGACCCTTGCGCAGCAGCAGGGTCAGCGCGATGGCCAGCACCCCGATCCCGGCGGCCACGGTCAGCGCCATCCGGAAGCCGGCCAGCACCGCCTCTCCCTCAGCGGCCCCACCCAACTCGGCACTCAGCCGGGTCGAGGCCATCAGGGCGACCAACAGGGCCGTACCGGCACCACCGGCCACCTGCTGCAGGGCGTTGAGCGTCGCGCTCCCGTGGGAGTACAGCGACGGCGGCAACGAGTTCAACGAGCCGGTGAACACGGGGGTGAACATGAACGCCAACGACAGGCTCAGCGTCAGGTGCAGGCCCAGCAGCAGCCAGATCGGGGTGTCGGCCTGGACCCGGCTCATCGCGAACAGCAGCCCCACCATGACCGTCGAGGCCGGTACGGCCAACACCTTCGCGCCGTAGTGGTCGTACAGCCGCCCGATCCAGGGACCGAGCAGGCCCATCGCCAGGCCGCCGGGCAACAGCAGCATGCCGGTGGTGATGGAGTCGAGCAACCGGACGCGTTGCAGGTAGATCGGCCACAGGATCGCGACGCCGCCGATCAGCACGGCGAAGCCGATCATGATGATGCCCAGACCGACCCGGAACGGCTGGTGGGTCAGCACCCGCAGGTCGAGCAGGGGATGACCGTTGCGCTGCAGGGCGAGCTGGCGCCACACGAACAGGCCCATCCCGATCACGCCCAGCACCAGCGACACCCACAGCAGCGGTGAGCTGGCGCCCTCCCCGAGCGAGTTCAGGCCGAAGACCAGACCGCCGAAGCCGAGGACGGTCAGTGGGATCGAGACCAGGTCGAGTCGGCTCGGGCTGGTCTCGGACACGTTC
>DVLP01000157.1 GCA_018715445.1 Candidatus Avipropionibacterium avicola
GTCCCCGCCGTTGCGTTCTCCGCCGTTGCGTTCTCCGCCGTTGCGTTCTCCGCCGTTGCGTTCTCGACGAAAGATCTCAGTCGATCACGCCGAACCGGTAGCCGTGCTCGAGGAACCAGTCGATCACGCGCGGGGTCGCCGCACGGCTGAGGCCTCGGGTCGGTCCGTCGTGCAGCAGCACCACGACCGTCGGGTTGTCGGCGGCCTTCGCGGTGGTGATCGCCATCTTCACCATCGCCTTGCGGGTGGTCGGGCGGCGCTCCTGTGGCTCGGCATCGCCGTACAGCGCATTCCAGTCCACCCACGACATCCCACGCTTGGCCAGCGCATGGTCGGCCGGTCCCATCCCTTGCCAGGACATGTGCCCACCCGGGTAGCGGAAGGCGGTCGTGGTGGTGAAGGCTGGTCCCAGGGCATCCCGCAGTGCGGCGAGGGTGCGGTCGACCTCGGAGCCGATCTGCGCCGGATCGGCCACCCGGTCCGGATAGAGCAGGTCGTAGTCGTGTGACCAGCTGTGCACGCCGATCGTGCTGCCCTGGTCGATGATCTGGCGCAGCAGGTGCGGCTGGCCGGCGGCCTGGTGTCCGGTCACGAAGAAGGTGGCGGCGACCTGGTGTGCCGTCAGCATCGACAGGTAGTCGGCCGTGCTGGCCGAACTCGGTCCGTCATCGATGGTCAGGTAGACCGTGGGCGTACGCGGGCAGTCACGGTGCTGCGGATCGACCAGGCAACGCTGCACCACCGCGGCCGGGGTGACGACCAGACCGTCATCGCGCCGCGACGCCACCTCGCCCTCGGATCGCTGTGAGGATGGCGATGTCGACGGTGTCGTGGGCGGTTGACTCGACGAGGGAGTGCTCGACGGGGGAGTGCTGGACGGGGGACGGGCCGGTGGCCTCGGGCGTTCTCCCCCGGGACGCTCGCCGGTGTGGCGTCCGGAGTCGGAGGCCTGGGAGGGACGACTACCGGGCCCGGAGGTCGGGATCGTGCCGCAGGCGCCGAGCCCGATCACCATCACTGCGACGATCGCCGTGACGACACGGCGGCCCAGCCGGCTGACCATGGTTTCCCTCCTGCACGAGACGTGGCTACATCACGCAAACGCCTCGCTGCGCGGCAGGGTTGCCTGCCACGGCAGGAATGTGGGTCACGATGTGGTCACGTCCGCTGCGATGCACTGAACCTCAGAGGCCGCGCATCGCAGCGGCAGTGAACAGCCAGCGCTCACTCGAAGGGGGTCGGGTCCCCGGCCCCGACGCGGTCGATGACCACGCCGTCGGTGAGGTCGACCACGGTGGTCGGCTCGGTGCCGCACTCGCCGGAGTCGATGACCGCGTCGACGTCGTGGTCGAGGCGATCCTTGATCATCCAGCCCTCGGTCATCGGGTCCTCCTCGCCGGGCAGCAGCAGCGTCGAGGACATCAGGGGTTCACCGAGCTCGCGCAACAGGGCGGTCACCACCGGGTGGGACGGGATCCGTACCCCGACGGTCTTCTTCTTGGCGTGGAGCATCTTGCGCGGCACCTCCTTGGTGGCGGGCAGGATGAAGGTGTACTGGCCCGGGGTGTTGGCCTTCACCGCACGGAACACGGCGTTGTCCACGTGGACGTATTGACCGAGCTGGTGGAAGTCACTGCAGACCAGGGTGAAGTGGTGCTTGTCGTCGAGTTGGCGGATCCGGCGGATCCGCTCGAGGCCGTCGGCATTGCCGAGCTGGCAGCCGAGGGCAAAACAGGAATCGGTGGGATAGGCCACGAGTCCGCCGTCCTGCAGGATCTGGACGGCCTGGGCGATCGATCGCGGCTGAGGGTCCTTGGGATGCACGTCGAAGTAGCGAGCCATGCACCAGTCCTACCGGCTCACCACCGTTCGGGCAAGGGGCGCGCCGACCGGGTCGGGATAGGGTGTCGCTTGGTCATGACGCAGCGAAGCCGGTGGGACTCCGGCGCTGACCCGCAACTGTGACCGTCCACGGCCCTGGGCCGGGTCGGGAGCCAGGCCGCCTGCCCATGACAGCGATCACGCCTTTCGAGGACCCAAGGGCGTCTCGCCGGGCCTGTCCCGTCCGTACCGGTGCGCCGGTCGTACGGGGTCGACGGCAGACATCAGGACCTCGACCGACAGGAGGTACCTGATGACCCGTCCATCCCCGCTGCAGCGACTGCGGGCGACCCTTGGAGCGACCCTGGCGGTCCTGCTCGGTGTCGTCCTGCTGGCCGGTTGCGACCCCAACGCGGCCTCCGGGCCGGACACCGCGCCGTCGTCCAGCACGAGCCGGACCGCTGAGTTCCCCCGGGAGGTGACGATCCCGGCCGGGGTCGTGGTGCCCGAGGAGCAGACCGTGAGCCTGGCCGAGAAGCCGAGCTCGATCATCGTGCTCGCGCCGGCCGTCACCGAGACCGTGTACGCGATCGGCGCCGGTGACCAGGTGGTGGCGGTCGACAAACTGTCGAACTACCCGGACGAGGCCAAGACCACCGACCTGGATGCCTTCACCCCCAATGTGGAGGCCATCGCCGGGATGGAGCCCGACCTGGTGCTGCTGTCCAACGACCAGGGTGGGATCGTCGCCCAGCTCGAGGCCCTCGACATCCCGGTCGCGGTGCTGGAGGCCCCGGCCACCCTGGACCAGGCCTACGCCCAGTTCGCCCTGGTCGGTGAGCTGACCGGCAACGAGCAGGCCGCCACCGAGCTGGCGGACTCGGTCCGCGACCGCATCGAGGCCGCCGTCGCCGCGACCGAGGACAGTTCGGCGACGACGTACTACTGGGAGCTCGACCCGACCTACTACTCGGTGACCTCACAGACCTTCGCCGGTGCCCTGCTGGGCGAGTTCGGGTTGACCAGCATCGCCGACGACGCTCCGGGCGCAGACGAGGCCGGCGGCTATCCGCAGTTGTCGGCCGAGTTCATCCTCGACGCCGATCCCGACCTGATCTTCGCCC
This sequence comes from Candidatus Avipropionibacterium avicola, assembly GCA_018715445.1. Lineage (GTDB taxonomy): Bacteria > Actinomycetota > Actinomycetes > Propionibacteriales > Propionibacteriaceae > Avipropionibacterium > Avipropionibacterium avicola. The sequence continues at coordinate 2,946 of DVLP01000157.1, forward strand.
CGGGTGGCGATGCCGACGCGATCCGCAAGCGCTCCGGGTGGGACGTGATCCGTGCGGTCAAGGACACCGACGGCGTCGTGGTGCTCGACAACGACATCGCCAGCCGCTGGGGGCCCCGGATCGCCGACCTGGCCGAGCAGATCAGCCAGAGCCTGGTCGAGCTCCAGTGAGCTGACGGCGTACGAGCCATGGCACCGATCCCGACGACCCGGACCCGGCTGCGCGCCGGGCCGGTCGCGATCTGTGCCGTCACGGTCGTGGTTGCCGCGCTCGTCGGCGCCGCCCTGGGGCCGGTGTGGATCGCGCCGGACCGGATCGTCGTCTGGCTGGTCGACCAACTGCCGTGGGTGCAGCTGGCCCCGAGCGAGCCGCTGACCGCGGTCGAGCAGACGATCCTGCTCAAGGTACGGCTGCCACGGGTCGTCCTGGGAGCGGTCGTCGGGGCGCTGCTGGCCGGCTGCGGCGCCACCTTCCAAGGCGTGTTCCGCAATCCGCTGGCCGATCCGTACCTGCTGGGGGCGGCCTCCGGCGCCGGGCTGGGCGCGGTGGTGGCGATCACCCTCGGGGTGGGCGACGGCCTCGGCCTGGTCGGGGCAGCCGCCGTGCCGGTGTTCGCCTTCGTCGGCAGCCTCGCCGCGGTCACCCTCACCTATCTGATCGGTGCCGGGCGACGCAGCGGCAGCGCCACCACCGCCCTGGTGCTGGCCGGGGTGGCGGTGGCCGCCTTCCTCGGTGCCGTCCAGTCCTTCCTGCTGCAGCAGCACTCCGACCAACTCCAGGAGGTGTACGCCTGGATGATGGGCCGACTGGTGGTGGCCGGGTGGACCGAGGTGCTGGTCGCGGTCCCGTACGCGATCGTGTGCGGTGTCGTGCTGATCGGTGGCCGTCGGATCCTCGACGTGTTGGCGGTCGGCGACGACGAGGCCCGCACCCTCGGGCTCGACCCGCGGGTGGCACGGGTGGTGCTGGTGCTGGCCGGGACCCTGGGCACCGCGGCGGCGGTGTCGGTGGCCGGTCTGATCGGCTTCGTCGGCCTGGTGGTGCCCCATGTGGTCCGGCTGGTCTGGGGCGGCAGCTTCCGGGTGATCGTGCCGCTGGCGCTGCTGCTCGGGGCGAGTGTGCTGGTGCTGTGCGACGTGGTCGCGCGGATGGCGATGGCGCCGGCCGAGATCCCGATCGGGGTGGTCACCGCCTTCCTCGGTGCACCCTTCTTTGCGATGTTGTTGGCGCGGGGGCGGACATGAGCGCCGCAGGTCAGGAACCCGTCACGGTGGTGCGGGCCGATCAGCTCACCGTCACGGTGCGCCCACGTGGCCGGGCCCCGATCGACCTGGTCGGTGGGATCGACCTGTCCGTGGTGGCCGGCGAATGGCTCACCGTGATCGGACCGAACGGGGCCGGCAAGTCGACCCTGCTGCGCGCGATGGCCGGGCTGATGCCGTACCACGGCTCGCTGCGGGTGGGCGAGCACGAGGTGGCGACCGCCAGCCCCCGCACACTCGCCCGTCAGCTCGCCGTGGTGGTGCAACGGCCCACGATTCCGGTCGCGACGACCGTGGCCGACCACGTGATGCTCGGCCGGACCGCCCACCTGGGGTGGCTGCAGGGCGAAGGCGTACGGGACCGGGTGCTGGTGGCCGAAGTCCTCGACCAGCTCGGCCTGACCGCCATGGCCGATCGTGACCTGGCGACCCTGTCAGGCGGTGAGCTGCAACGGGTCCTGCTGGCCCGTGCGCTGGTGCAGCAACCGCGGGTGCTGCTGCTGGACGAGCCGACCTCGGCCCTCGACGTCGGTCACCAGATGGAGGTCCTGGCCCTGGTGGACGCGC
>DVLP01000158.1 GCA_018715445.1 Candidatus Avipropionibacterium avicola
TATCCCGTGCGGATGGTGGTCCCGGGCCTGTACGGCTATGTCTCGGCCACCAAGTGGGTGGTGGACCTGGAGGTCACCCGGTTCGCGGACAAGGCCGCCTACTGGACGCAGCGAGGCTGGTCCGAGCGAGGCCCGATCAAGCTGGCCTCCCGGATCGACGTCCCCCGGGCCGGTGCCGCGGTGGCGGCGGGCCCGACGACCCTCGGTGGCACCGCCTGGGCGCAGACCGTCGGCATCGACCGCATCGAGGTCCAGATCGATGACGGGGCCTGGCAGGAGGCCGACCTCGCGGCCGAGGCGAACGTCGACACCTGGCGTCAGTGGTCCCTCGACTGGCAGGCCACCCCTGGTGATCACACCGCCCGGGTCCGCGCGGTCGACCACAACGGCGAGCAGCAGACCTCGGACCACGCCAATCCGGTGCCCGACGGAGCCACCGGCTGGCACGAGACCCACTTCACCGTCTCCTGACCTACCCCGGGCGAACGCACCGACCCCTCCGCGATCCACGCCCTCTATGCTGATCCACGCCCACTGCAGCGTGCGTGGATGCGTGCGGAGTACGTGGATCCGGCTCGGGACCTGCCGAGCGCGGTTAGAGTCGGGGGATGGCTTCCGGATACCTGCGGTTCCCCCACCTGCATCGTGACCTGCTGACCTTCACCGCTGCCGACGACGTGTGGCTCGCGCCGGTCACCGGCGGTCGGGCCTGGCGGGTCAGCCACGACGGCGCCCCGGTGCTCACCCCGCGCTTCAGTCCGGACGGTGACCACCTCGCCTGGGTGTCGACCCGGGACGGCCACCCGGAGGTGATGGTCCAGGAGCTCGCCACCGGCCGTACCCGTCGACTCACCCACTGGGGTGCCACCAACACCCGGGTGCTCGGCTGGACCACCGAACCCCGGTCCGGGACCCCTCGCATCCTGGCCGCCAGCAACGCCGGCCAGATCGACTCGCGGCTCACCCCGGTCCACGCCGTGTCCCTGGACGGGCACAGTGAGCCACTGCCGTACGGACCGGCCAGCGGGCTCGCCGTCCACCCGGACGGCCCGGTCGCGTTGAGCACCGGCGGCCGACCGCCGGCCTGGTGGAAGCGCTACCGCGGCGGCACCGCCCAGCGACTCTGGCTGGACCGCACCGCCCAGGGCGACTGGGAGCGACTGCTCGCCGATGACGAGGCCGGGCTGGTCGACCCGATGTGGCTCGGTGACACCCTGGTCTTCACCAGCGACCGAGAGGCCACCCTGCCGGGCGAGCCGGCCGGCCAGGCGAACCTGTGGGCGCTCAACCCGCTCGCCAGTCGTCCCCGATTGCGTCGGATCACCGAGTCCGATGCCGACACCGGCTACGTCCGCGACGCCGCCACCGACGGGCGACGCATCGTCTGGCACACCCGCGGACAGCTCCACCTGCTGACCCGGCTCACCGGCGAACCACGCACCGTCGAGATCGACCTGCCCGGCGTCGACCCGGCCCCGCTGCCGATCACCCCGACCGATCAGCTCGGCGACCTCCACCCCGACCACCACGGCGACGCCAGCCTCGCCTCCTGGCGCGGTGCCGCGGTCCGCATCACCCATCGCGACGGACCGGTGCGGCTGCTGGAGTCCGACGACGCCGTCCGTGCCCGGGCACCCCACCCCCTCGGGACCACCGGTGACGCCGTCTGGATCCGCAACGGTGACGGCGTCGACACGGTCGTGCGGGCCTCACTCACCGACCGCGGTCGGCCGCACACCATCGCCCGCGGGATCGGACGGGTGCTGCACCTGTTGGCCGATCCGCAGGGTCGACGCGTCGCGATCATCAGCCACGACGGCCGGATCCGGATCGTCGACCTGACCGGCGCGCGGGCCAGCACCCGTACCATCGCCACCAGCCCCCACGGCGAGGCCGAAGGGTTGGCCTTCTCCCCGGACGGGCGTCACCTGGTCTGGCACCAACCGACCATGGGGGAGGCTGAGCACCATCAACTGATGTGGTGCGACCTGGACGCCGAGGACGAGGCGACGCCGCTGACCAGCGGGCGCTTCCACGACACCTCACCCGGCTTCACCGCCGACGGGGCCCATCTGGTCTTCCTGTCGGCCCGGACCTTCGACCCGAGCTACGACGACCACTCCTTCGACCTGGGCTTCCGCTCCTCGACCCGCCCCTGGCTGGTGCCGTTGTCGGCCACGGAACCGGCACCCTTCGGCCCCAGTGTGGACGGCTGGCGCATCAGCAGCGACGAAGCCGAACCCGCCGAGCAGGACGAGGCCGACGAGGGGACCGACGTCCCCGAGAGCCCCACGCTCGACCTGGACGGTTTCGAGGAGCGGATCGTCGCTTTCCCGGTGCCCTCGGGGACCTTCACCACCTTGCAGCCGACCGCCGACGGGGTGCTGTGGATCCGTACCCCGGCCGACACCGGCAAGCTCGGCGCGGCACGGGCCGGGGTGCCCGGGGAGCCGCCCGGTGACATCCTGGAGACCTGGCTGTGGACACCGCGGCGGGTCGAGGTGCTGGTCGAGGGGATCGACGCCGCCCGGGTCAGCGGGGACGGCAAGCTCGTGGTGTGCCGCGCCAAGGACACCGTCACGGTCCGGCCCACCGACCGCCGGCTGGAGGCCGACGACAAGGATCTGGTCACCGTCGATCTGGCCCGCCTGCGCCGCAGCGTCGATCGCCGGGCCGAGTGGGCGCAGATGTTCGCCGAGAACGCCCAGCTGATGGCCGACCACTACTGGCGGGCCGATCTCGACGGGGTCGACTGGCCCGCGGTCACCGGCCAGTACGCCGAGGTGTTGGACCGGGTGCTCACCCATGACGACCTGGTCGACCTGATGTGGGAGTGCGTCGGCGAGCTCAACACCTCCCACGCCTACGTCTCACCGGCCCCGTCCCCGTTGGGGGCCGAGCGTCGTCTCGGCCACCTCGGGGCTGACCTGTCCCGCGCTCGGGGCGGCTGGCGGATCGACCGGGTGCTGCCGGGGGAGTCGAGCGATCCGCAGGCCCGCTCCCCGCTGCGTGCCGCCGGTGTCGATGCCCGCCCCGGTGACCTGGTGGTGGCCGTCGACGGTCAGGGCGTCGACGCCGACCTCGGCCCGGCCGCCCTGCTGCAGGGCGCGGCCGAGCGTCCGGTCGAGCTCACCCTGCGCCGTGGCCGTCAGGACCGCAGGGTGGTCGTCGTGCCGCTCCCGGACGAGTTCGTGCTGCGCTACCAGGACTGGGTGCGCAGCCGCGCGGCCTACGTCGCCGAGCGCTCCGGTGGGCGGCTGGGCTATGTCCACGTGCCCGACATGCAGAGCCTCGGGTGGGCCCAACTCCACCGTGACCTCGCCCGTGCGGCGCGCGCCGAGGGGCTGGTGGTCGACGTCCGCTACAACCGGGGTGGCCACACCAGCCAACTGGTGATCGAGCGGATCGCCCGCAAGGTCGTCGGCTGGGCGGTCGGGCGACACCTGTCGGACTGGATGAGCTATCCGGACGCGGCGCCCCGGGGCCCGGTGGTGCTGGTCGCCAACGAGTACTCCGGATCGGACGGCGACATCGTCAACGCCGCCGCCCAGGCCCTCGGGGTCGGCCCGGTGGTCGGGATGCGCACCTGGGGC
>DVLP01000016.1 GCA_018715445.1 Candidatus Avipropionibacterium avicola
TCGGTGGCCTCGAAGGGCGGTGTCGACCAGGCCTCGAGCTCACCGGTCGGCTGGACGTCGTGGTGGGCGTACAGCAGGACGGTCGGCATCCCTTGTGGTGCAGGGAACTTGGCGATCACGGCGGGACAACTCCCGCCGGCGGTGACGACCCGGACGTCGGGGCAGCCGATCTCGGTGATGCGTCGCGCCACCTCCGCCGCGCTTTCGTCGACCCGGTCGGCGTGATCGGGCAGCGAGCTGATCGACTCGATGGTGACGAGCTCGGTCAGCTCGCTCACCACCGACGGCCACAGCGAATCCATGGTGGAGCCAAGTTCGGTCATGGCGTCTTCTCTATGCCATCACCGCGGGGAGCGCAACCACGGACCACCCGGCACCCTCGCTGTCGTCAGGTCCTAGGGTGGCGCCATGCGTGGCACACTCCCCTGGCAACCGTACGGTCCCGACACCTCCGACCTGGTCGCCGAGTCGGTACGACCCGTGGCGGCCTCCCTGCCCGGGCTGGAGGTCGCCCCGATCGATCCGGCACTGGCCGACACCGCCGAGATGTGTCGGGCCTACGACTCCCCCGAGGACCACTCGGCGAACTGTGTCGTGGTCGCCGGGCGACGTGGTGACCTCACCCGCTACGCCGCGGTGATGGTGCTGGCGACCACACGGGCCGATGTGAACGGGGTGATCCGCAAGCGGCTGGACGCCCGCAAGGCCTCGTTCGCCCCGATGGACACCGCGGTCGAGCTGACCGGCATGGAGTACGGCGGGATCACCCCGGTCGGAGTGCCCGACGACTGGCCGATCCTGGTCGACGAGCAGGTGCTGGCCGCCGGCACCGTCATCATCGGCGCCGGGATCCGCGGGGCCAAGCTGTTGCTGCCCTCCGAGTCGCTGCTGCTGCTCCCCAACGCCGAGCGTGGGGAATGGGCGCTCACGCGCTGATCCAGTACCTGCGCTTCGGCGCCTCGCCCTCGATCGGGCGGACATCCTCGAGGACACCACCGCAGGCCTCGATGGTCCGTGCCGACGCGATGTTGTCGTCATCGCAGGTCACCAAGATCTTTTCGACCCCTTCAGCGGCGAGCAGGGCGACCGACTGCCGAAGGATCTCGGTGGCATGGCCCCGCCGACGATGCTCGGGGGCAACGCCGTACCCGACATGGCCACCGACATTGAGCAGGAAGTCGTTGAGCTCGTGGCGGATCGAGACCCGACCCACGATCGGGCCGGCGGTGCCGTCGGCGTTGACCTCTTCGGCCACCAGATAGCTGCAGCGGACCCGCCCGGGCGCCAGGTTCTGACCCAAGGCTTCCCGGCGGTGGCGTTCGATCACCTCGTCCCAGGGACCGTCGTCGTGCAGGAACTGGAATCCGTCGGCCAGCATGGCCCGGTGGATCTCGCGCATCCGCGACTCGTCGGCAGGGTTCAGTGGACGCAGGACAAGACTCACCCGGCTCATCCTGCCGAGTCACGGTCCGCGTCGCGAGCGATTTTCGACTCTACGATGACCGCAGGCCTTGCCGAGCAACCGCCCTTGCAGAGCAGGTCAGTGACCCGCGGCCGCCATCGCCGACGGGATCGTGGCCTGCCAGGACTGTCGGAGCTCGGCGACCGGCAGCGTGAAGTGGCCCTGCACCTCCAGTTGGGCGTCGTCCCCGGCAGCGGTCACCGTCCCGAGGCGCTGGGCCCGCACCCCGTACTCGGAGCACAGCGCGCCGAAGCCGTCCTGGTGTGACTCGGGCAGTGACACCAGCACCCGTCCGGGCGTCTCGGCGAACAGGGCCGCGGTGGGCTCGACAGCGGGCAACTCGACCCGGGCACCGAATCCGTTGCGGAACATCGACTCGGCCAGGGCCTGGCCCAGACCCCCGTCGGACAGGTCGTGGGCCGAGGACAGCAGCTGCTGGGTCGAGGCGGCGATCATGACCTCGGCCAACCGCTGCTCATGGTCCAGGTCGAGCTTGGGCGGCAGCCCACCGAGGTGGTCGTGGAAGAGTCCGGCCCAGGCCGACCCCGCCATCTCCTCGGTGTTGTCGCCGAGCAGCCAGATGGCATCGCCCTCGGTCCGGAAACCGGAGGCGGTACGGCGGGCGACGTCGTCGATCACGCCGAGCACCCCGACCACCGGGGTCGGCAGGATCGCGGTGGTCCCGGTCTGGTTGTAGAAGCTGACGTTGCCGCCGGTGACGGGCACACCCAGCTCACGGCAGCCGTCAACCAGGCCACGGATGGCCTCGGTGAACTGCCACAACGCCGCCGGGTCCTCCGGGGAGCCGAAGTTCAGGCAGTCGGTGATCGCCAACGGTCGGGCGCCGCTGACGGCCACGTTGCGGTAGGCCTCGGCCAGGGCGAGCTTGGCCCCCTCGTACGGATCGAGGTAGCAGAACCGCGGGTTGCAGTCGGTGGCCAGCGCCACGCCCAGGCCGGTGGCCTCGTCGATCCGGATCATCCCGGCGTCCTCAGGCTGGGCCAGCACCGAGTCCCCGCGGACGTAACGGTCGTACTGGTCGGTGACCCAGGACTTGTCACACAGGTTGGGCGAACCGACCAGGGCATGCAGCTGCTCGGCGAGCTCGGCCGAGCTGGTGGCTCGCGGCAGGTCGTCGGCACCGTCGGCCTGCAGGCTGTCCTGCCAGTCCGGCCGGGCGTACGGGCGCTCGTAGACCGGGCCGTCGAGCGCCACCGTGTTGGGTGGGACGTCGACGACGGTCTCGCCGTGCCAGTCGATGATGAGCCGGTCACCGTCGGTGACCTCGCCGACCACGGTGGCCTGGACATCCCACTTGGCGCAGATCTCCATGAAGCGGTCGACATTGGCCGGTTCGACGACCGCCATCATCCGCTCCTGGGACTCGCTCATCAGGATCTCTTCGGGGGCCAGGGTCGAGTCCCGCAACGGCACCAGGTCGAGCTCGACGTGCATGCCACCGTCACCGGCCGCAGCCAGCTCGGAGGTCGCACACGAGATCCCGGCCGCACCGAAGTCCTTGATGCCGTTGATGATCCCGGCATGGAAGAGCTCCAGGGTGCACTCGATCAGCAGCTTCTCCATGAACGGGTCGCCGACCTGGACGCTGGGCCGCTTGCTCGGCTTGGAGTCGTCGAAGCTCTCCGAGGCCAGGATCGAGGCCCCACCGATGCCGTCACCACCGGTCGCCGCACCGAACATGATGACCTTGTTACCGATGCCGGAGGCGTGGGCCAGGTGCAGGTCGTCGTGGCGCAGCACGCCCACGCACAGGGCGTTGACCAGCGGATTGCCCAGGTAGGTCTGGTCGAAGACGACCTCGCCGCCGATGTTGGGCAGGCCCAGGCAGTTGCCGTAGCCACTGATCCCGGCGACCACCCCGGGCAGCACGCGGGCGGTGTCGGGCGCCTCCAGGGGTCCGAAGCGCAGCGGGTCCATCACCGCCACCGGGCGGGCCCCCATGGCAAGGATGTCGCGGACGATGCCGCCGACGCCGGTCGCGGCACCCTGGTACGGCTCCACGTACGACGGGTGGTTGTGGGACTCGACCTTGAAGGTGACGGCCCAGCCGTCGCCGACGTCGACCACACCGGCCTCGTCGCCGATGCCGGCCAGCAGCTTGCCGGTGGCGGTCTCCTGGGGGAGGTCACCGAACTGCTTCAGGTGCACCTTGGAGGACTTGTAGGAGCAGTGCTCGGACCACATCACCGAATACATCGCCAGCTCACAGGAGGTCGGGCGACGACCCAGGATCTCCTTGATCCGGTCGTACTCGTCAGGCTTCAGCCCGAGCTCGGCAAAGGGCTGTACGGCATCAGGATCGCGCTCAGCGTCACGTACGGTGTCGGCCACGGGGCCACGCTATCGGACCGTACGGTGCGGCGTCGCACCCGCTCCACCTCCTGAGCCGTCACCGCAGGCTGGGGTCACGGCAACGGGGCGTCGACCCGGCAGTGACTACCGTGGGACCCGTGAACCGCACATCCGGACCTGCCAGTCCCCTGCCCGCCCGTACGCTTCGGGTCCTGGCTGCGATCGTGATCGCGGTGATGGCCCTCGCCCTGTCGCCCACGTTGGCCCATGCCGACAGTGACGACGACGAGATCACCCGGTACGACGTGCATGCCACGATCCAGCCGGACGGGTCGGTCGAGGTCGAGTTGGACTTCGACTTCGACTTCGGTCGAGACGAGGGCCACGGTCCGTACCTGAGCCTGCCGGAGCGGATGGCGATCCCCGACGATCCGGACCACTGGCGGTCCCTGCCGATCAGTGACATCACCGCCTCCAGTGAGACCGCCCCGGCCGATCTCGAGATCGACCGCGAGGGCGGGGCCGTGCTGATCCGGATCGGCAACGAGGACGTCGACCTGGAAGGCACCCACCGCTACCGGGTCAGCTACCGGATGGGCGCCGCGGTCAACCCCGAGGCCCCCGGCAGCGGTCTGGACGAGTTCAGCTGGAACGCGGTCGGCACCGAGTGGGAGATCCCGCTGCGCAACATCCAGGTCACCGTGGAGGCCCCGGTCGGCATCGAGCGGGTCGGCTGCTCCACCGGCCGAGGCTTCGACGACCCGTGCGCCACCGAGCCGACGGCCAGCGGCACCGTTGCACAGTTCGCCGCCGGTGATCTGGAGCCCGGTCAGGGGCTGCAGGTGGTGGCCGGCATGCCCGCCGGGACCTTCCCCGAGCTGACGCCGATCCTGACCGAGCGCTACACCGCCGGCCGAGTGCTGGGGGTCTCACCCCAGTCGCTGGCACCGGCCGGCCTCGTGGCGGTCGGTGGCGCTGCGGCCGCGGTCGCCCTGGTCCGCCGACGCGGCCACCGTCAGTTCGCCGACGTCCCGCCCGGGCACGTCCCCGACACCGGCCCACTGGGTCGGGCGAAGCAGGTCCGTGCCACCGGCGAGATCCCGCTGCGGGCCGAGCCACCCCAGGACGTGGCACCCGGGCTGGTCGGCGTGCTGGACGACATGGTCGCCGGCGGTGACGACGTGACGGCGACGATCATCGACCTCGCCGTCCGCGGCCA
>DVLP01000159.1 GCA_018715445.1 Candidatus Avipropionibacterium avicola
CAACGAGCCGTCAGTGCCCAGGACCAACGCAGAGTCATCCATGCCTCTCGCAAGTCCGCGCCAGGTGTAGGTCGTCTCGGTATCCACGATCTGCATCGACTCGGCTTCCGTGTCGATCAGCGCGATATCGCGCAGCTCGATGCCCGCGTCCGGGTCGTTCTTGTAGTCGCCGAGGACGACCTCGGAACCGTCGGTCGAGAAGGCGTTGCCGACTCGACCGAAGTCATCCGGCGCATCGATCTTGTGGAATTGGCCATCGTGCAGAATCAGCACGCCGTCTTCACAACCGGCGACGACGATGTCACCAACGGTCGTCTCGCCATGGATGCCGGGGCACTGATCCGTCTGCGCAACCACTTCGTCGTTCGCATCCAGCAGGACGGCGCCGTCACGGCCATCCTCACTCCCGCTCGTTACGAACAGCATGTCGTCGCCGACTGTCACAGCCACTCCGTGATGCGCCTCGGGCGCCTGGTATTCGCGCACAGTGTGGACATGGCCGTGCTCGACTGCCTCGCCCCAGTCGCCGCTGTGTAAGACGGTGACCGCCCCCGTTCCGTCGTCGAACAGGATCGTGTTGCCGTCGTGGTTCACCACGTGCGCAGGAGTTTCCGCCTCGACCACCAGATCGGTGAGCGCGGGATCCACGGCGTAGGAGTGCGTGTGATCGCCGTGCGGTTCCGTCCAGGTGCCGACATCCAGCACCTGCCAGCCGCCCTGTGTCGAGACGAGCGCGTGACGTCCGTCGCCTGCGGCGTTGATGCGATTGAACCCGTCGATTTCGAGCTCTGCCACGGTCTCGAGAGTCGCGGCGTCCACGACCATCACACCGCCGTCGTAGGTCATGGCGAGGCGCGCTTGAGGTCCGGCGGTTTCGGCCGCGCCGTGCTCCTCACTCGTGTGGTCGTCATGGTCGTGATCGTCATTGTCTTCTGCTGGCGATGCGCTGCACCCGGTCAGGACGAGAGCGGCCGCGATCGATACTCCCGCGAATGCGCGTAAACGCGATTTGGTCAAAGTTGCCATAGTTGTGCAATCCCCGTGCGGGGTTGCTCCTTCCTAGCTGTGTGCCGTCGGCGACGGTGATCATTCGATGATAACGGTAACGATTATCATTATTTAGTATGACACAGACCCGTAGCGGTAACGCAACTCCGGCCTGTTGACCTGCAACTCTCGGCCGAGAAGGCAAACGTCTACCCAGCCCACGGCTGAATAGGCGTTTTGCGAATAGCGTCTCATCAACGATTCGGGAAACGCCTACCCAGCACACTGCTGAATAAGCATTTTGCGAATAGTGCCTAGGGCGCAGCGGATCGTCGTGGAGTTCCGGCCCGGGATGAACGCGCCGGAAACCCCGCATGCACGACAAAACCCCCGGGCGCATCCTTGCGGATCCTGCCCCGGGGGTTCTGTTCGGCTAGTGCTTAGACGAACTTGCCAGGCTCATCGCCGAACGACTCACCAGCGGTGAACGTGTCGAAGTCGACGAAGTCGAGACTCTCGTCATTGACATCCCAGGTGTCCGAGAAGAGGCGGTTCGGGTAACGCTCCGCCTTCGCCTCCTCGGTCGCCTCGACCGTGACATCACGGTACCGGGAGAGCCCGGTTCCGGCCGGAATGAGCTTACCGATGATCACGTTCTCCTTGAGGCCGACCAGCGGATCGCGCTTGCCGTCCATCGCGGCCTGCGTGAGCACGCGGGTCGTCTCCTGGAACGAAGCGGCAGACAGCCACGACTCGGTCGCAAGTGAAGCCTTGGTGATCCCCATGACTTCCTGACGAGCACTCGCAGTCTTCTTGCCGTCCACGAGCGCGCCGCGGTTCACGTCGTTGTAGTACGCACGGTCGACGAGCTCACCCGGAAGCAGCGTGGTCTCACCGTGGTCGACAACCGTCACCTTGCGGAGCATCTGCCGGACGATGACTTCGATGTGCTTGTCGTGAATCGGCACACCCTGCGAACGGTAGACGTCCTGGACACCCGAGACAAGGTGCTTCTGCACTTCGCGGACACCGCGGACTCGCAGCACCTCCTTCGGGTCGATGGAACCGACCTGCAGCTGCTGACCCTGCTCAACGTGATCGCCATCGACGACCTCGAGGGTTGCGCGCTTCAGCACGTTGTAGCTGATCTCCTCATCACCGTTGTCCGGCGTGATGATGACCTTACGGCTCTTCTCGTCCTCTTCGATGCGAACTCGACCGGCGACCTCCGCGATCGGCGACGCGCCCTTCGGGGTACGCGCCTCGAACAGCTCGGTCACACGCGGCAGACCCTGCGTGATGTCGGACGCACCGGCGGAACCACCCGTGTGGAACGTACGCATCGTCAGCTGCGTTCCGGGCTCACCGATCGACTGGGCAGCGATGATACCGACCGCCTCACCGATGTCGACGAGCTTTCCGGTCGCGAGCGAACGTCCGTAGCAGGCCGCGCAGACGCCGACGCTCGACTCGCAGGTCAGTACGGAGCGAACCTTGACGCTCTCGACACCGGCCTTGATGAACGCGGTGATCTGCACATCCCCGATGTCCTCTCCGGCGGATGCCAGCACGGTGCCGTCGGGAGCCACAACGTCGGAGGCGAGGTTGCGAGCGTACGCGGTCGACTCGACCAGCTCGTTCTGCACGAGCGTCCCGTCGACGTTCTCGGCGATCGTGAACTCGAGGCCCTTCTCCGTACCGCAGTCGTCCTCGCGGATGATGACGTCCTGTGAGACATCGACGAGACGACGGGTCAGATACCCCGAGTCGGCTGTGCGGAGCGCCGTATCGGCCGAACCCTTACGGGCACCGTGGGTCGCGATGAAGTACTCGGCGACCGAGAGTCCCTCACGGTACGACGACACGATCGGGCGCGGAATGACCTCACCCTTCGGGTTGGTCACGAGACCGCGCATACCGGTGATATTCCGGATCTGGATCCAGTTACCGTTCGCTCCCGCGGTGACCATGCGGTAGATCGAGTTGTCACGATCGAAAGCCGCTTCGGTCTCGGCCTGCACGTCGTTCGTAGCCTTCGTCCAGAGCTCGGTGAGATCCTGACGACGCTCGGCGTCCGACAGCAGACCGCGGTCGTACTGCGACTGGATCTTCGCGGCAGCCTCTTCAGCGGTCGCGACGATCTCGGCCTTCGCCGGTGGCGTGATGACATCCGACAGCGCAACGGAGATGCCCGAGCGGGTAGCCCAGTAGTAACCGGCATCCTTGATGCGGTCGAGCGTTGCCGCGACCTCGGTCTTCGTGTAGCGCTCTGCGAGTGCGTTCACGATGGACGAGAGCACCGACTTCGTGGTCGTCTCCTCGACGTACGGGTAGTCGGCGGGCAGCTGCTCGTTGAACAGGGCGCGACCCAGCGTGGTCTCGACCAACAGCGGCTCGCCCTCCACATACCCCTCGGGGCGTGCACTATCCGGCAGCGCGATCTCCTTGAAGCGCAGCTTGATCGGGGCATTGAGATCCAGGGAGCCCTGGTCCATGGCCATGATCGCCTCGCTCACCGACGAGAACGCGCGTCCGTTGCCCTCGGCCTCCGGCTTCAGGGTCGTCAGGTGGTGCAGACCCGAAACCAGCTCGTGCGACGGCAGCGTAACGGGGCGTCCGTCCGAGGGCTTCAGAATGTTGTTCGAAGCGAGCATCAGGATGCGCGCCTCTGCCTGCGCCTCGACCGACAGCGGCAGGTGCACTGCCATCTGGTCGCCGTCGAAGTCGGCGTTGAACGCGGCGCACACGAGCGGGTGCAGCTGGATGGCCTTACCCTCGACGAGCTGCGGCTCGAACGCCTGGATACCGAGACGGTGCAGGGTGGGCGCGCGGTTCAGCAGCACGGGGCGCTCACGGATGATCTCTTCGAGAACATCCCACACCTGCGGCTTCGAGCGCTCGACCATGCGCTTCGCGTGCTTCACGTTCTGCGAGTGCTGCAGATCGATGAGGCGCTTGATGACGAACGGCTTGAACAGCTCGAGCGCCATCTGCTTCGGAAGACCGCACTGGTGCAGCTTCAGCTGCGGACCGACCACGATGACCGAACGGCCGGAGTAGTCGACGCGCTTTCCGAGCAGGTTCTGACGGAATCGGCCCTGCTTACCCTTCAGCATGTCGCTGAGCGACTTGAGGGCGCGGTTACCGGTTCCGGTCACGGGGCGACCGCGACGGCCGTTGTCGAACAGCGCGTCGACGGCTTCCTGCAGCATGCGCTTCTCGTTGTTCACGATGATCTCGGGAGCGCCGAGGTCGAGCAGACGGCGGAGGCGGTTGTTGCGGTTGATGACACGACGGTAGAGGTCGTTCAGGTCACTGGTCGCGAAGCGGCCACCGTCGAGCTGCACCATGGGGCGGAGCTCCGGCGGGATGACCGGCACGACATCGAGCACCATTGCGGCCGGCTTGTTTCCGGTCTGCAGGAACGAGTTGACGACCTTGAGGCGCTTGATCGCACGGATCTTGCGCTGGCCCTTGCCCTCGGCGATCTGCGTGTGCAGCTCGTCGGCGGCGGCCTGGAGGTCGAAGTTCTCGAGGCGGCGCTGGATCGCCTCGGCGCCCATGTAGCCCTCGAAGTAGTCACCGAAGCGATCCTCGAGCTCGTGGTACACGGCATCCTCGGCCTTCAGGTCGCCGACCTGCAGGTTGCGGAACTCGTCGAAGACGCGCTCGAGCAGGCGGATCTGCTCGTCAGCGGCCTTGCGAATGGCGGCCTCGTCCTTCTCGGCCTCGGTCCGGGCCTTCTTGATGGCGTCGGCCTTCGCGCCGTCGGCCTCGAGCTGCGCGAGCAGCTCCTCGGCCTCCTTCATGCGCTCGGCGATGTCGGCGTCCGCGCGCTTCTGCGTCTCGGCGATCTCGAGGCGGATCTCCTGCTCGAGACCCGGAAGGTCTTCGTGGCGACCCTCCTCGTCGACATCGATGATCATGTAGGCGGCGAAGTAGATGACCTTCTCGAGGTCCTTCGGTGCCATGTCGAGGAGGTATCCGAGGCGGCTCGGAACACCCTTGAAGTACCAGATGTGCGTTACGGGCGCTGCGAGCTCGATGTGGCCCATCCGCTCGCGGCGGACGGCGGACTTCGTTACTTCCACTCCGCATCGCTCGCAGATGATGCCCTTGAAGCGCACGCGCTTGTACTTGCCGCACGCGCACTCCCAGTCCCGGGAGGGCCCGAAGATCTGCTCACCGAACAGACCGTCCTTCTCGGGCTTCAGCGTGCGGTAGTTGATGGTTTCCGGCTTCTTGACCTCACCGAACGACCATCCGCGGATGTCGTCGCCGGTCGCGAGGCCGATACGGAGCTCGTCGAACGTTGTTGCGTCGATCACTTACGTGTTTCCCTTACTTCTCAGTGTGCTGCCGGAATCAAACTTCGTCGATGGACGAGAGTTCCGGGCGGGAGATGTTGATGCCGAGCTCTTCGGCCGTACGGAGTGCTTCGTCCTCGTCATCGCGGAGACTGACGACGTCACCGTTCGCGTTGAGCACCTCAACGTTCAGGCAGAGCGACTGCATCTCCTTCATGAGCACCTTGAACGACTCCGGGATGCCAGGCTCCTGGATGTTCTCACCCTTGACGATGGACTCGTAGACCTTGACGCGGCCGACGATGTCGTCGGACTTCACGGTCAGGAGCTCCTGCAGCGTGTAGGCGGCGCCGTACGCTTCGAGTGCCCACACCTCCATCTCACCGAATCGCTGCCCGCCGAACTGCGCCTTACCACCGAGCGGCTGCTGGGTGATCATCGAGTACGGACCGGTCGAACGCGCGTGGATCTTGTCGTCGACCAGGTGGTGCAGCTTCAGGATGTACATGTAGCCGACCGAGATCGGGTACGGGTACGGCTCACCGGAGCGCCCGTCGAACAGGCTTGCCTTGCCCGAGCCGTCGACGAGCCGCTGTCCGTCAGCGGTCGGGAGCGATGAATCGAGCAGTCCGATGATCTCGTCCTCGCGAGCGCCGTCGAACACAGGAGTCGCAACGCGCGTGCCGGGGGCCGCTTCGAATGCATCCTCGGGCAGGTTCTCGGCCCACTCGGGCTTGCCATCGACCTTCCAGCCGGTCGCGGCGATCCAGCCGAGGTGGGTTTCGAGCACCTGACCGAAGTTCATGCGCTTCGGAATACCCAGGGGGTTCAGCACGATGTCGACGGGGGTTCCGTCGGCCAGGAACGGCATGTCCTCCTCAGGGAGGATCTTGGCGATAACGCCCTTGTTGCCGTGGCGGCCGGCGAGCTTGTCGCCCTCGGTGATCTTGCGCTTCTGCGCGATGTACACGACAACCTTCTCGTGCACGCCCGAGCCGAGCTCGTCGTCGCCCTCTTCAGCATTGAACTGCTTGACGGCGATAACGGTGCCCTGCTCACCGTGAGGCACCTTCAGCGAGGTGTCGCGCACTTCGCGGCTCTTCTCGTTGAAGATCGCGCGGAGGAGACGCTCTTCGGCGCTGAGCTCGGTCTCACCCTTCGGCGTGACCTTACCGACGAGGATGTCGCCCGGCATGACCTCTGCGCCGATACGGATGATGCCGCGCTCGTCGAGGTCGGCCAGGAGATCCTGCGAAACGTTCGGCAGGTCACGCGTGACCTCTTCCTTACCGAGCTTCGTGTCGCGGGCATCGACCTCGTACTCCTCGATGTGGATCGAGGAGAGCACGTCGTCCTTCACGAGGTTCTGCGACAGGATGATCGCGTCCTCGTAGTTGTGGCCCTCCCACGGCATGAATGCCACCAGCAGGTTCTTGCCGAGTGCCAGCTCGCCGCCGTCCGTTGCGGGACCGTCGGCGATGACTTCGCCTGCCTCGATTCGATCGCCAGCCGAGACGATAACGCGGTGGTTGTAGTTCGTGCCCTGGTTCGAGCGCTCGAACTTGCGCAGGTAGTAGCTCTCGGTGCCGCCCTCGTCGAGCTGGACGGTGACGACATCTGCCGAAACTTCGGCAACGACGCCGGAGTTCTTCGCGGTAATGACGTCACCGGCGTCGATCGCGGCGAAGCCCTCCATGCCGGTACCGACGAGCGGCGCGTCACTGCGGAGCAGCGGAACGGCCTGACGCTGCATGTTCGCACCCATCAGGGCGCGGTTCGCGTCGTCGTGCTCGAGGAAGGGGATGAGGCTCGTGGCCACCGACGCCATCTGGCGGGGGCTGACGTCCATGTAGTCGACGTCGCCGGGCTCAACGAGCTCGACCTCGCCGCCCTTCTTCCGAACGAGCACGCGCTTGGAAACGATGTTGTCCTTGTCGTCGAGCTCGGTGTTGGCCTGCGCTACGACGTATTCGTCCTCATCGCTCGCCGTCAGGTAGTCGATGTCCTTGGTCGCGACACCGTTCACAACCCTGCGGTACGGCGTTTCGATGAAACCGAACGCGTTGATGCGACCGTAGGTGGCGAGACGACCGATGAGACCGATGTTCGGGCCTTCCGGGGCCTCGATGGGGCACATGCGGCCGTAGTGCGACGGGTGAACGTCTCGCACCTCGACGCCCGCGCGCTCACGCGACAGGCCACCGGGGCCGAGCGCCGACAGTGTGCGCTTGTGCGTGAGACCGGCGAGCGGGTTGTTCTGGTCCATGAACTGCGACAGCTGCGAGGTACCGAAGAACTCCTTCAGCGCCGCGACGACCGGGCGGATGTTGATCAGGGTCTGCGGCGTGATCGCCTCGATGTCCTGGGTCGTCATCCGGTCGCGCACCACGCGCTCCATCCGGCCGAGGCCGGTGCGCAGCTGGTTCTGGATCAGCTCACCCACAGTGCGCAGGCGGCGGTTGCCGAAGTGGTCGATGTCGTCGGCCTCGACGATGACGTCGCCGAGGGTCTCCTGACCCTCGTGCAGCGCCACCACGTACTTGATGGCGGCCACGATGTCGTCGACGGTCAGGACCTGCTGGTCCATCGACTCGGTCAGCCCGAGCTTGCGGTTGACCTTGTAGCGGCCGACCTTGGCCAGGTCGTACCGCTTCGGGTTGAAGTAGTAGTTCTCCAGCAGCTGGTGGGCGGCCTCACGGGTCGGGGGCTCACCGGGACGCAGCTTGCGGTAGATGTCGAGCAGCGCGTCGTCCTCGCCGGAGGTGTGGTCCTTCTCCAGGGTGAGGCGCATCGACTCGTACTGGCCGAACTCCTCGAGGATCTGCTCCTTGGTCCAGCCGAGCGCCTTGAGCAGGACGGTGACGTTCTGCTTGCGCTTGCGGTCCAGGCGCACACCGACGGTGTCACGCTTGTCGACCTCGAACTCCAGCCAGGCACCACGCGAGGGGATCACCTTGCAGGTGAAGATGTCCTTGTCGGAGGTCTTGTCCGGGGTCTGCTCGAAGTAGACACCGGGCGAGCGGACGAGCTGGGACACCACGACACGCTCGGTGCCGTTGATGATGAAGGTGCCCTTGTCGGTCATCAGGGGGAACTCCCCCATGAAGACGGTCTGGCTCTTGATCTCGCCGGTGTCGTTGTTCATGAACTCGGCGGTGACGAACAGCGGCGCCGAGTAGGTGACGTCGCGCTCCTTGCACTCGTCGACGCTGTTCTTCGGGGGCTCGAACCGGTGGTCGCGGAACGACAGCGACATCGTGCCCGAGAAGTCCTCGATCGGCGAGATCTCCTCGAAGATCTCCTCCAGACCGGAGCGGGTGTTGATGTCGGTGCGGCCCTCCTCGAGGGCTTCGGCGACCTCGTTCTGCCAGGACTCGCTCCCGATCAACCACTGGAAGGAGTTGATCTGGATGTCCAGGAGGTCCGGGATCTCGAACGGTTCAGCAATCTTGGCGAAGGAGATGCGACCGGTGGGCGAGATGACATTGTGCTGCGACGTGGTGGTGCGCGAGGCGGCCAAGAGTGGTCCTTCCAAAGGCACGCGGGCGTTTGACTGCACGCTGAACGACCCGTGTCAAGCGCACGGGTCATCGATCTGCTTGGGGCAAAAGCCAACGGTACCCACTCGCGGCCGGATTGTAAAGCTCCGGGGTCCACGCCTCGGCAGCGACGCGCCGATGGGGCTGATTCACGGTGCCCGGTCACGTCCGGGCCCTGCCCGATCCTGTTGCTCGCCCTGCCGTACGGGCCGCAGATCGGCCTCGTCGAAGTCGGGGCCAGCTTACTCGGGACCCACGCGGATGCAAGCGGCTCGGCCAGCGGCCCGGCGACGGCTCGACGCCCCGGTCCGCCCTACACTGGCGGCCAGCACCTGATCCCACCTGTCGGCACAGCCCGCCGGCAACCGCCGGGGCCGCCGCGAGCACGCGACCCACGACCGAGAGCGCCCACCAGCCCGATGAGCACCCCCGAGGACCCCGCACCGATCGAGCCACGTCGGCCGGGGCGGGCAGGCCGTCGCTCCTGGCACGTCGCCGCCCTGGCCAGCCTGAATGCCCGCGGCTTCCGCCTGCTCTACCTGTTGGACGGCCTGGTGCTCTATGCCGAGCTGTGGCTGGTGACCGGTGTCCTGATCTGGCTGCGCGACGACTTCAATGCGGTGCCGAACCTCGACCGGTACGCCTGGACCTATGCCCTGATCGTGGTCGCCCACGTCGCGATCTTCTGGGCCGGAGGACTGTACGACCGACCGCCACGGTTGCTGGCGCGCCCGATCCTGACCCGGTTGGTCATCTCGGTCTGGTTCACCTCGCTGCTGCTCGGCACCGTCAGCCTGATGCTGCCGCAGTTCCCCATCCCCCGCTCGGTGCTGGTGGTGCATGCGCTGATCGCTCCCCTGGTCCTCGCCCTCAACCGCTGGGTCACCGTCCGGTTGCGCCGACGCCGGGAGGGACCGGCCCGCGCCGTCCTGGTCGGTTCCGCCGAGACCATCGCGCTGGCCCGGACCCATCTGGCCCCGATCGCCGACGAGTTGGTCATCGCCGACACCGTCGCGGACGTCGACGACATCGTCACGGTGATCGAGCGGGCCAGGGCACGGGTGCTGGTGCTGCTCGACACCGAATCGCTCGACCCGCTCTACGAGCACCATCTGGACCAGCTGGAGGCCCAGGACGTGGCGACGGTCCGCCTGGTGCGGCCGCAGGACTCCCTGCTGGGCCTGGCCCGGGTCGGTGAGCTCGGCGGGATGCCCTTCGTCAGCCTGTCCACCCACACCATGGCGCCCTCCCAGGTCCGGCTGAAGCGGTGGATGGACCTGGCGGTGCTGCTGGTCACCGCACCCCTGACCGTGCCGTTGACCCTGCTGACGGCCGCGTACGTCCGGATCCGAGTGGGCCGGCCGGTGCTGTTCGTCCAGCACCGGGTGGGCCGCGACGGGCAGCCGTTCCCGATGTACAAGTTCCGCAGCATGGGGCTCGACGCCGAGGCCCGCACCGGACCGGTTGGGGCGGCCGTCGACGACCCGCGGATCGTCCGCGGGATGGGCTGGATCCGCGCCAGCCGCCTGGACGAGCTGCCCCAGTTGGTCAACGTGCTGCGGGGCCACATGACCATCGTCGGCCCCCGGCCCGTCCGACCGGCCGAGTTGGCCGACTACGAGCAACGCTTCCCCGGCTACCACCGCCGTCACCAGTGCCCTCCGGGGATCACCGGCCTGGCGCAGGTGTACGGGCACTACCACACCCACATCGAGTACAAGCTCGGTCACGACCTGTACTACCTGGCGAACTGGTCGCCCCTGCTCGACCTGCACATCATGGTCCGTACGGCCTGGGTGATCCTGAGCCGGCGCCTCTGAGTCCCTACCGGCCCGCGACCGGTCCGGGGACACTAGGGTGAAGCAACGACACCGGGAGAAGGTGATGGGCATGGAAGCCGTTCACGACGCCATCGTGTTGGCCGGAGGGTCGGGCCGCCGCTTGGGCGGGGTCGACAAGGCGACACTGACGGTCGCCGGCCGGTCCTTGCTGGATCGCGCCCTGGAAGCCGTCGACCGAGCGGGCCAGATCGTGGTCGTCGGTCCGGTCGACGTGCCGCGCCGGGTCCGTCAGGTCGTGGAGGACCCTCCCGGTGGTGGACCGGTCGCCGGTCTGGTCGCCGGGATGACCGCCCTGGCCGACGGTCGCGAACCGGCCGAGTGGGTGGCCGTGGTCGCCGTCGACCAACCTGCAGCCGCCGAGGCACTGGCCCCCCTGCTGTCGGCGGCCGGTCAGCCGAAGTGCCGCACCGACGGGTTCTGCCAGGAGGATGCCGGCGGCCATCCCCAGTGGTTGCTGGCGGTCTATCGCCGCGAGTCCCTGGCCCGGGCCCTGGAGCCGGTCGGCACCGGCCACGGGGTGTCGGTACGGCAGTTGGTGTCCGAGCTCAACCTCGCCCGGATCCGGGAGGGCGCGGCCTCGGTCGGCGACATCGACACCTGGGAGGACCACCAGCACTGGGAGGAACGCCTCGGCTGACGCCCCGACCCCCGAGCTCGTCGAGGGGCCGAGCCCGCGTCGAGCACCCAGAAACGACGAACGGCGGTGGATCCCGATCGGGATCCACCGCCGTTGCGTGTGGTTGGTCCGGCGCGCTCAGAGCGAGCGGACCGCGGGGGTCACTTGACGGTGACGGTGGCGCCGGCGGCCTCGAGGGCCTCCTTGGCCTTGTCCGCAACGTCCTTGGCCACCTTCTCCAGGACCGGCTTCGGAGCGCCCTCGACGAGGTCCTTGGCGTCCTTCAGGCCGAGGCTGGTCAGGGTGCGGACCTCCTTGATGACCTGGATCTTCTTGTCACCGGCGGCCTCGAGGATCACGTCGACCTCGTCCGATCCGGCGTCCTCGGCACCACCGGCGTCGCCACCGGCAGCGGGAGCGCCAGCGGCAGCCACGGCGACCGGGGCGGCAGCGGTGACGTCGAAGGTCTCCTCGAACTGCTTCACGAACTCGGAGAGCTCGATCAGGGTCATTTCCTTGAAGGCGTCCAGCAGCTCGTCAGTGCTCAGCTTTGCCATGATTTCCTCACTTCTCTTCCGCAGCGTCCGCTGCCTGGTTGGTGTCGGCAGCTGCGGCTGCCTCGGGTGCCTCGGCCTCGGTGGAGGCGTCGGCGGAATCGTCCGTCTGGGACTGCTCACCGGCACCGCCGATGAGCTCAGGGTTCTCCTTCGCCGCTTCGATGAGCGCCGCCTGCAGGCGAGCGAACTTCGACAGCGGAGCCGCCAGGACCGCAGCCGCCTTCGACTGGGTGGCGACGAACGCCCCAGCCAGCTTGGCGAGCAGGACCTCGCGGGACTCGAGGTCAGCGAGCTTCTTGACCTCGTCGGTGGTCAGGACCTTGCCGTCCAGCACACCACCCTTGATCTCCAGGAGCGGATTGTCCTTGGCGAAGTTGCGCAAGCCCTTCGCCACGTTGACCGGGTCACCATTGATGAAGGCGATCGCGGTCGGGCCGGTGAGCAGCTCGTCGAGCCCCTCGACACCGGCCTCGTGTGCTGCGACACGGGTCAGCGTGTTCTTCGACACCCTGTAGGTGGCGTCCTCCCCGAGTGCACGGCGCAAGTCCTTCAGCGCCGACACAGGAAGGCCGCGGTACTCGGTCAGCACGACGCCGGAGGCCTTGGAGAACTTCTCCTTCAGCTCGGCGACCGCATCAACCTTGTCCGGGCTGGCCATGGGTCTCCTTCCACTTCCGTCATGGGTGCGGCTCGCGTGGAGCGATCCGCACGCCTCGGGCCGTTGGTGGAAGGACCCCCAGAAACGAGAAACCCCGCGGCGCAGTGCCACGGGGATGGGATGTCGGCCGGTACGGCGGACATGATCCGTTCGAGGTCACCTGCGCGGGTCTTCCGATTGCTGCGGAAACTTCTGGCCGAGCGAGCTCGGCCGACCAGCGGTCTTCGGCGTCGTACAGCTTAGGGGTGAGGGCGGCCCACCACCAAATCGAGCGGGGTACGCGACCGGTTCAGCTCGCGAACCGGGCCCGGGAGCGGGCTCGGGCCTTCTCGGCTTCGACCTCGCGGTCCTTCGGTGGCGCCGTCGTGGTGAGGTCCTCGAGCAGATGGGCCGTGATGTGGGCGATCTCGTCGACCGCCCGCTGGAAGGCTTCCTCATTGGCCTTGGACGGCTTGGTGCTGCCCGAGACCTTGCGGACGTACTGCAGGGCGGCGGCCCGGATCTCGTCGGACGTCGCCGCGGGTTCGAAGTTGTGCAGGACACGGATGTTGCGACACATGGATTCACGGTGACACGTCCGGCCTCGGGCCACAAGGCCTTTCAGTGGTCCCACTGGTCGTACAGGCCGGGACTGAACTCGCCCGGCCCCGGCACCATGGCAGTGACCTGGCCGGATCCGCTGACCACCTCGGCGTCGATCCGCCGTTGGGGGTGGGCGTGGGCCTCGACCCAGTCGGTGAGCTGGGTGGCCAGCTGGTCACGGATCGCGGCGTGCTCCGCCTCGTCGACCAGGTTGCGGCGTTCGGCCGGATCGGCCACCAGGTCGTACAGCTCGTGGGGACCGTCGGGGGTGCGGTGGACGTACTTCCACCGCTCGGTGCGCACCATCCTGGTGCCGCCGTACTCGTCGTGGACCACCACGTCGCCGCGGGCTCCCTCGGAGCCCGACAGCAGCCCGGCGAAGGACTGGCCGGGTCCGTCGGCGAAGCGGGAGGCGTCGGTGCCGGTGAGCTCGCACAGGGTTTCGGCGACGTCGTAGGCCGAGACCAGGTCGGTACGGCTCTGGCCGCGGGCGATCCCCGGTCCGGCAGCGAGGAAGGGGACCAGCACCGAGGAGTCGTACATGTTGAGCGGCCAGCTCCCGTTGCCCTTGCCCCACAGGCCGTGGTGACCGACGTTGAAGCCGTTGTCGCTGGTGAACACCACGATGGTGTCGTCCAGAACGCCCTGCCGCTGGAGGGTGTCCAGGATCCGTCCGACCGCAGCATCCATGGCAGCGATCGCCCCGAAGTAGCCCGCCTTGGCCTCGTCCGGGTCGGCCTCGCTGGCGTTCGGGTGGCCTCCACGGGTCGCCAGCCACGGATGCGGTGGCTCCTGGCTGACCGGCACCCCGTCGGGGCCGGTGACGTCACGGCCCCGGTGCGGGGCGACGTACGGCTCGGGGTGCTGACCGGTCCACGGCGAGTGTGGTGCGGTGAAGGTGACCAGGGAGCAGAACGGTTCGTCGCGCCCGGCGCTGTCGGTGATGAAGCCGATCGCGTCGTCGGCGATGGTGTCGGTGACGTAGCCCTCGATCCGGCCGGACTCGACCGAGCCGTCCGGGCGTGCGCGGTGGAAGAGCCCGCCGTCGTACGGGGTGCCGCCGCCGTCGAGGGCGAACCAGTGGCTGAACCCGGGACGCATCACATCGCTGGCCCCCAGGTGCCACTTGCCGCTCAGCCCGACCCGGTAGCCGGCGTCACCGAGCGCTTCGGTCACCAGGTCCTGCCCAGCGAGGAAGTCGACCGACTCGGGACCGGCGTTGATCGTCTTCAGCCAGTCGTGGACCCCGTGCCAGGAGGGTGGTCGCCCGGTGAACAGTGAGGCCCGGGCCGGGGAGCACACCGGGGAGACGCAGAAGAACCGGTCGAGCACGGTGCCCCGACCGGCCAACGCGTCCAGGTGCGGGGTCTCCACGACCCCGCCGGACGGGCGACCCCAGGCCCACGCGCCCTGGTCGTCACTGACGATCATCACCACGTTCGGACGGCGCTGTTCGCTCATGGTCTCATCCAATCATCTCCCCCTGCCGTGATCAGGAGAACGGACCGCTCACCACCCCGCGACGATCATGGACCACCACACCCTCGGCGGTGGACCACAGCGCCACCGCCTCGCTGCTCAACGGCACCGACCGCACGGTCCGACCTCCAGAGTCCAACCAGGACAGCGATCGGCCGCTGGCGACGGCCACGCCGCCACCGGTGGCGACCATCGCCTCCACGGGACGGGCCTGCCACCACAGCTGCTCGCCGTCGGCCGTGACGCGGTGGAGTCGGCCGGCTCGCGAGGCCACCACCAGGTCGTCACCGTCGGTCACGACGGTGGTGATGACGTCACCGACGGACAGGTCCCAGGCCTCGCTGCCGTCGGGCCGGTACGCGGTCAGGTGCCCGTCCCAGCCACCGAAGATCGCCTGCCCGCGATGGCCCAGCACGATCCGGCCACCTTCTGATTCCTTGCCCCGCACGCTGAACCGTGGCGTCCCGCTGCTGTCCAGCCCGTGCCAGGTCCAGTACTCGGTGATCGCATAGACCTCGTCCTCACCGTCGCCGTCGAGATCGGCCGCGGCCACCGCGGCGCAGGCATGGATCACCTCGTGCTGCCACAGTTGCTCCCCCTGCTGGGTCAGCACATGGACATGGCAGCTCTCGGTGCCGACCAGGATGACCGGACCGGAGGCGAAGGCCCCGACAGTGAGGGCGTTGACCCGCGCTTGGTGTCCCATGTGAGCGTCGAAGTCGAAGCGCCACCGGCGCGTGCCGTCGAGACCGTAGAGCTCTACGATGCCGTCGTGCTGACCGACCACGATGCTGTCGTCGGGACCGGCAGCCAGCGCCGAGATCGGTGCCGTGGCAGCGAAGTCGAGCACCGACGTGCCGTCGCGCCACAGCTGCACCCGGTCACCGTCGGAGGTGGCGATCAGGTCACCGAGCGGGAGCACGGGACCGGGCCCGGCCTCGATCTGCCAGTGCTCGACCGGAGTCCAGGTGGTCCGGGAGGGATCGGCCGGGTCGAGCCGCAGCTCGCCGTCACCGACCCGCCCGATCACGGTTCCCGCTGTGTCCACAGCGATCCAGGCGTTGTCCCGCTGGTCACCGTCGGCGATCAGATGGACATAGGCCACGGACTCACCCGGTTCGAGGTGGCGGGTCGTGGTGTCCTGCAGCACGGTCTCGGACTCCTCGGCCCACGGGTAGTCGCGCCACACCGGGCGATAGGAGACGTAGTCCTCATTGATCTCGCGACGACGACGTCGTCCGTCCGAGACGACGACCGTGTGGATCGGCAAGTCCTGCTCGCCCATGACGATGGTCCACCGATCCCCTTCCAGTCGGGTCTGGCCGACCGTGCGCCACAGGGCGGTGACCTCGTAGTCGCCGGCCTGGCGCGCCGTCACCCGGTCGACGACGGCGACGCCGTGGCGGCCCAGCCCGATCACGGTGCGGTCCCAGTCCGCCCCGGACTGGTCGGGGACGCGGCAACGCGCCACCTCGATGCTGCCGCAGCCGCGGTCGGCGATCGTGGTGACCTCGCCCAGCTCGGCGTAGGGGCGGCGAGGGCCGGTGAGCCCGTCGCGAGCGATGAGCACGGTGTTGTGGAAGTTGGCCGCGACCTTGTCGTACTCGGCATCCTCCAACCAGATGCGGTCGCGTGAGGTGTAGCGCAGGATGGCCCCGATGTCGCGGTGTCCGTGGCTGCCGTTGTCGATGCCGTCGAGCAGCAGGTAGGAGTCCTCAGGATCGAAGCCGGTCCGCAGGCTGATCTTGTCGAAACCGGCGTCGGGGACCGGGTCGACGTCGGCGTAGGTCTGGCAGTAGCCCTCGTCGAGCTCCAGTACCGCCAGGCCCAGGTGGTCCGACAGCCCGGAGAGGTCGGAGCCCTCGACCCGGTCGTAGTGGTGCAGCACACCGGCGATCCCGGTGACGGCGCCATTCCCGGCATCGCCCACGGCCGCCAGCTTCTTGTCCACCACGGCGGCCCAGCGGGGATCGTCGAGCACCCACCCGGCACAGCGCCAGAACTCCATCTCGCTGAAGGATCCGCGGTGGGCGGCGGCATCGCCGTACGGGACCTGGCCGCCCAGGTTGTCCATGGTGACGACCGAGCGATCCAGCACACGGGCGCAGGCACCGTCGTCGAAGTAGTCGGTGACCGGACGCAGCAGCGCGTAGCGGATGACGTGGCCGAAGGTGTGCCAGCCGTACGCTTCGCAGTCCTCACAGGACTTCCCGGCCGTCAGCATCGGGGTGAAGCACTCGTCGACCATCTCCCACCACTGCTCGGTCCTGGCCAGACGATGGACCGGGCCGAGCAGCAGGGCCGCGAACATCAGGCCCAGGGCGGCGAAGGTGAAGTGGTTCTGCCGGGCCGGGTAGGGCGAGTCCCGATGGCCCTGCCACTGGTCCTCACTGTTGCCGAGGTAGGCGACCAGGTGGCCGGCGATGCGGGCCCGGTCCTCGTCGGTGAACCAGACGCTGT
This sequence comes from Candidatus Avipropionibacterium avicola, assembly GCA_018715445.1. Lineage (GTDB taxonomy): Bacteria > Actinomycetota > Actinomycetes > Propionibacteriales > Propionibacteriaceae > Avipropionibacterium > Avipropionibacterium avicola. The sequence goes on from DVLP01000159.1 coordinate 17,027, forward strand.
CGGCGATCGCATGCCAACTGCTGATCACCCGGGCGGCCTGGAAGTCGGCGTCGAAGCCCCATCGGCCCCACTGGTCGGGTTGCCAGTCGGCGGTGTCGAGGACCATGTCCTGCGCGATGTCCAGGTAGAGCTGGGCGAACCGGCGGTCACCGGTCGCGGCCAGCATGTCGCCGGCATGGGAGAGGTACGGCGTCGCGCCCCGATGGGTCTGGGTGCGGTAGGCCTCGCGCGCAGCCTCCCGGAAGCCGTCGTGCACCGCATCCTCGGGGTCGAACCAGGGATGGCCGGCGCGGCACTGCTCGGAGACCTGCACGTCGTGGACCTGGGCGAGGGTGGTGCCGCCGTCGAGGTGGCCCAGCAGTCGCTCGACGGCTGCGTCCAGGTCGGACAACGCACTCACCCCCACGACCACGCTCGCCCGCCCGTCGCCGGCCAGGTCCTGGTGGACGCGCAGGTAGTGCCCGCCGACGCCGGGGAAGGAGGCATCGACCGGGCAGAGCCAGGCGTGGTAGAGCTCGGCGATCCGTGGATTGGACGACAGGCCGCCCAGCAGCACGTCGACCACAGCCTCGTCCTCGGCGTCCTTGGTGGCATCCGAGGCACTCCCCGGGGCCCGGGTGGGCTGGTCGTCCCATCCGACCGGGACCAGGTCGACGCGGGTCGCTCCCCGGGCCAGTAGATCGCCACGCAACCGAACGGCGGCCGCCGTGGCCTCGTCGGTGCTGGGGTGGTGCAGGCGGGTCTGGGCGAGATCGATGCGTTCGCGCACCTGCCGGGCACGGGGGCCGGCGGGCTCCCCGGGCAACTCGGACCAGGGACGCCGCGTCAAGGGCTGTGGCATCCACCCAGCCAACCAGTTCCCTGCTCTGGCCGACACTGTCGTGTCAGGGACTGGATCGAGCCGTTTCCCCGGGGTGGACGGCCGAAACGACAACGTCGGCCGGGCCCGTGGTGGGCCCGGCCGACGATGTGGTCAGCGTGGTGCGTTCAGCTCACTCCGCAGCCTTGATGTTGGCCGAGTCGACCGGGACGCCGGGGCCCATGGTCGAGGAGACGACGGTCTTGCGGATGTAGCGGCCCTTGGAGCTGGCCGGCTTGAGCCGCAGGATCTCGTCGAGCACCGCGTAGTAGTTGTCCTGCAGCTGCTCCACCGAGAACGATGCCTTGCCGATGATGAAGTGCAGGTTCGAGTGGCGGTCGACGCGGAACTCGATCTTGCCGCCCTTGATGTCGGCCACGGCCTTGGCGACGTCCATGGTGACGGTGCCGGTGCGGGGGTTCGGCATCAGGCCGCGGGGGCCCAGGACACGACCGAGGCGTCCGACCTTGCCCATCTGGTCCGGGGTGGCCACCACGGAGTCGAAGTCCAGGTAGCCGTCGGAGATCTTCGCGACCAGGTCATCCGACCCGACCTCGTCGGCACCGGCGGCGAGCGCCTGCTCAGCCTTCTCACCCGTGGCGAACACGACCACCCGGGCAGTCTTTCCGGTGCCATGGGGCAGGTTCACGGTGCCCCGGACCATCTGGTCGGCCTGACGGGGGTCCACCCCGAGCCGCATCGAGACGTCAACCGTCTCGTCGAACTTCGCCGAAGCGCCATCCTTGACGATGGTCAGTGCGTCGACAGGGGCGTACAGCGCGTCGAAGTCGATCTTCTCCGCGGTGCCCCGGTAGGCCTTGCTCTTGCGCGCCATGACTGGCTTCCTTTCGATGTTGATCTCCGCTGTTGCGGATCACCAGGTGTGGTACGGGCCGCGCGACCCTGCCACGTCGTGCGTTGGTTTGGTTCAGCCCTCGACCTTGACACCCATGGAGCGGGCGGTGCCCTCGACGATCTTGGCGGCAGCCTCGATGTCGTTGGCGTTCAGGTCAGGCATCTTGGTGGCGGCGATCTCGCGGACCTGGGCGGCAGAGATCTTGCCGACCTTGTCCGTGTGCGGGACGCCGGACCCCTTCTTGATGCCGGCTGCCTTCTTGATCAGCTCGGCCGCCGGAGGGGTCTTGGTGATGAAGTCGAAGCTGCGGTCCTCGTAGATGGTGATCTCGACGGGGACGACGTTGCCACGCTGCGACTCGGTCGCCGCGTTGTACGCCTTGCAGAACTCCATGATGTTGACGCCGTGCGGACCGAGCGCGGTGCCGACCGGCGGTGCGGGCGTCGCGGAGCCCGCGTTCAGGGCGACCTTGACGAGGGCCGCCACCTTCTTCTTGGGAGGCATGGATGTGTGTCCTTGCTCAATTGATCTGGGTCAGGACCTTCCTGACCCACGCGTACGGTGTCGTGTCACCGTACAAGTCGGTTGTCGGCTCAGACCTTCTGGATCTGGCCGAAGGTGAGCTCGACCGGGGTCTCGCGGCCGAGGATCTCCACCAGGGCCTTGAGTCGCTGGGTCGAGGCGTTGATCTCGGTGATGGTGGCGTGGACACCCGCGAACGGGCCCTCCACGACCATGACCGAGTCGCCGGCGGTGTAGTCGGCCACCTCGACGGGCTTGGTCTTGCGGGGCTTCGAGGAGGGGGCTGCCTCCGCCGTTGCCTCGGCGACGACGGCCGGCGACAGCATGTTGACGACCTCGTCGAGGGTCAGCGGGATCGGCTGGTTCGACTGTCCGACGAAGCCGGTCACCGACGGGGTGTGGCGGACCGCGGTCCAGGACTCGTCGGTCAGGTCCATCCGGACCAGGACGTAACCGGGCAGCACGGTGCGCTTGACGTTCTTCTTGACGCCGTTGCGCAGCTCGGTGATCTCCTCGATCGGGACCCGCACCTCGAAGATGTAGTCCTCCATGTTCAAGGAGGTGACACGGTTCTCCAGGTTCTGCTTGACCCGGTTCTCCATGCCCGAGTACGTGTGGATCACGTACCAGTCACCGAACTTGGACTGCAGCTCCTCACGCAACTGGGCGACGGCGCGCTCGGCGACGTCGTCGGCGTCAGCATCGGCCTCGTCCTGCTCGTCGTCCTCGTCCTCGGTGTCGAAGTCGAGGTTGAGCTCGGTGTCGTCCTCGGACTCGTCCGAGCCGCTGAGGTCACCGAAGTCCAGGTTGAGCTCGGTGTCGTCCTCCTGGCTCGACGGCGTGTCCGGGCCCAGGTCGATCTCGATCTCGTCAGCCTGCGAGGTGGAGTCGTCGGCCACGCCGAGGTCGAGCTCGGGCGCGGCGTCGTCGGGCTGGTGGTCCTGCTCGTTGCTCACAGCTTCTCCGTGGTCGATGGCGTTGGGGTCGTCCGGTCGTGGTGTCTGCTCACTCATCAGCCGAACACCAACAGGATGAGCTTGCCGAATCCGAGGTCGATGCCGCTGGTGAAGCCGATGATGAACAGCACGAAGATCAGGACCACGACGAAGTAGGTGCCGAGCTGCGAGCTGGTCGGGTAGACCACCTTGCGGAGCTCGCCGACCGACTCCTTGACGAACTGGACCGGACCGGTGCGCTCCTCCTCGAGGGCCTTCGAGCTCGGTCGCTTGGGGGTGGCCCGACCCTTCGTACCGCGGGCCGTGTCCTTGTCGCGATTCGCCTTGGCCTTCGTCTTCGTGGCGGGGCGTCGATCCTTGGTAGCAGCCTTGGCCTTGCGGGTCTTGCCCGTGGTGGGTCGCAGGTCCTCGTCGAGGTCATCGTCGTCGAGGTCTTCATCCTCGTCGTCCTCGTCGTCCTCATCGAGGTCGTCGTCCTCATCGAGGTCGTCGTCGAGATCCTCGTCGTCGAGGTCATCGTCCTCGTCGTCGTGCTCGGGCTCGTCGTCGGCCGCTGCGGCAGCCTTGGGCAGCTCGGGGATCTCGATGTCGAGGTCATCGTCCTCGTCGAGGTCGTCCACCTCGGGCTCGTCGCCGTCCTCGTCCTCGGACTCCTCGGCCGCCGGCTCCGACACGGCGGGCAGGTCGTCGAGCTCGCGGCGCTGGCGCCGGCGGGTCGGCACCGGGATCTCGTCGCGGTTCAGCCCGGCGATCGCTGCTTCCAGGTCGCCCCAGGTCGTGGCCTTGTCGACATCACCGATGCGATGGGCGTAGCCGTCGTCGCCGAGGGTGCCGTCATCGTGGAGCTTGGCCAGGAGCGCGCGGTAGGCCGCGCGGGGTGAGGCGCCACCGGAGGCCGACGTTGACGTCGTCTCCTGGTCATTCTCCTCAGCCACACCTGGTCCTTCTTCGATGTCGGTGTCGATACCGGCTGGCACCGACATACGCAGGGCAAGAGGGACTTGAACCCCCAACCTTCGGTTTTGGAGACCGATGCTCTGCCAGTTGAGCTATTGCCCTTCGGTCACCCACGGAGCACCCCGCCCGAAGGCGCGGCTCACCGACACGGGTCACCAAGTCCGGAAGTCTAGTCGGTCCGACCCCCATCCGTCGAACTCGTCTCCCCCGCTGTCAGCTCGACGGTCCGATCGATGCCGATCTCGGTGAGGAACCGCTGATCGTGGCTGACCACCACCAGCGCCCCCTGATGGGCTGCCAACGCTTCCACCAAGGCATCGTAGGAGGCGAAGTCAAGGTTGTTGGTGGGCTCGTCCAGGACGAAAAGTTGCGGGGCCGGATCGGCCAGCAACAGGCTCGCCAGGCTCGCCCGGAACCGTTGGCCTCCCGACAGGGTGGCGACGACCTGGTCCACCGCAGTGCCGCGGAACCCGAAGCGGGCGAGCTGGGCATGCACGTCCTGCAGGTCGGCGCCCGGAGCGCGACGGCGCACGTTGTCGAGCACCGACAGGTCCGGCTCGAGCAGGTCGAGCCGTTGCGGCAGCAGTGCGGTCGGGACGTGGGACCGTACGGCCCCGGACCGTGGCGCCAGTTCGGCGACGATCGTGTGCACCAGCGTCGACTTGCCCGACCCGTTGGGCCCCACCACCCCGATCCGTTCCGGGCCGACGATGTCCATCGTGACCGCGACCCCGTTGCGCAACACCAGGTCCTCGGTGGTCAGCACCCGACGCCCGGCCGGCACCTCGGTGGCGGGCAGCTCGACCCGGATCGCGCTGTCGTCACGGATCAGCTCCTCGGCGCGGTCACGGCGCTCACGGGCCTGGTCCAAGCGGTCGGCGTGGATGCCCCGCAGCTGGGCCGAGGACTTCTCGGCCCGGTTGCGGAAGAAGTGCTCGGCGGCCTTGCCCAGGCCTGCGCTGGCCACCGTCCTGCGGGCCGTACGGCGTCGTTGGGCGAGCTTCTGCTCCGCCTCGGCGATCTCACGTCGCTGTTGGCGGACCTCGTTGCGCGCCGTCGTCACGGCCTGCTGGGCGGCCTGCTGCTCGGCGGCGACCTGATCGGCGTAGGCCGCGTGAGGACCACCGAACCAACGCACCTGGCCCGAACGGAGCTCCACGATCCGGTCCATCTGGTCCAACAGGGTCCGGTCATGGCTCACCACCAGCAAGGTCCCGCGGAAGCCGGTCAGCACCTCGACCAGTCGGTCACGGGCAGTGGCGTCCAGGTTGTTGGTCGGCTCGTCCAGCACCAGGACGTC
>DVLP01000160.1 GCA_018715445.1 Candidatus Avipropionibacterium avicola
GGCGCTGAAGGAGGAACCTTCCCATTCACGACATGATCTTCGTCAACCTGCCGGTCGCCGACATCGCCCGGAGCCGTACGTTCTTCACCGACCTCGGTTACAGCTTCAACGAGGACTTCTGCGACGGCAAGGCGCTCGCCCTGGTGCTCGGTGAGAGCCAGTGCGCGATGCTGCTCGAGACCAGCTGGTTCGCCACCTTCCACGACGCCGGGACCGCCGATGCGACCAAGCAGAAGGAATGCCTGGTCGCCCTGAGTGCCCGCAGCAAGGAGGAGGTGGACACCCTGGTGGACAAGGCCGTCTCGCTGGGCGCCACCGAGGGTCGGAGCCAGGACCTCGGCTTCTTGTACGGCCGCTCCTACGACGATCTCGACGGCCACACCTGGGAGATCATCTGGATGGACCAGGCGGGGCCGCAGCAGGGCTGAGCCCGAACTCTGGGTGAGGACCCCGGTTTTCATGCACGGTGCTTGCGAGCAACCGGTCCCCTGGGCTTCGTGGGGATCACTGGTGCAACAAAACCGGGGTGACACCCCTCGACGAGCTCGGGGGGCGTAGGGGAGCTCGAGCTCGGGGGTCGTAGGAGCAGCGCCAGCTCGGGGATCGCAGGAGCGGTTCCAGGTCGGGGGTAGGCGTCAGCGCGGGAGGTACCCGGTCATCCGGGTGACGCCGGCGTCGTCGGTCCAGACGATCCACACGATGCGGTCCGTGGCCGAGACCGTGATCCGCTCCACCGGGACGTCGGCCGGCAGGGCCAGGGTGGTCACCACGCGGCCGAGTCCGTCGAGGACCTGGACGCCGAGGTCGTCGAGCAGCAACACCCCGTCGGTGATCGGGGCGACCTGCTGCACCGGGGCGTGGGTCCACACCACCTGCCCGGAGTCGGCCGCCAGCGCCGTGAGGCCGGTGGCGTCACGGACCAGGAGGACCGGACCGTGTCCCGAGTCCTCCAGGACGGTCAGGTCGTCGATGGGACGGTCCTGCTGCCAGGACAGCGTTCCGGACTGGGCCCGTACCTCGACGCCGGTGCTGGTCCACGAGACCAACTGGGGCTGGTCGATGCCGACCATCCGGTGCTCAGCCGCGGCGGGCGCGCGGAGCCGGCCGGTGAGGGTGCCGTCGGCGGAGACGAAGCTCACCCGTCCCGTACGGTCGGCCACCGCGGCACGGGCGTTCGCGAGGTTCGCCCCGGTGGAGGCCGTGACGGTCCGGGCCCCCGGGATCGCCACCTCTGCTCGTACCTCTCCGCTCTCGAAGTCCAGCAGGGTGAGGATGTCGTCGGTGCCGAGCACCGCGATCGCCGAACCGACCCGTACCGGGGCCACCCGGGGTACGGCCGACAGCTCGCTCTGCCACAACCGCCCGCTCTCGGTCCCGTACGCGGTGAGCGTGGCGTCGGAGCTGGCGACCGCGATCAGCGCTCCCATGTCCCACGCTCCCAGCACGACCCCACCGGGATGGTGCTGCTTCGGGGTCCGGGCCTGGCACCGGTCGCGCCTCGAGGTCGGCCACCAGGACAGTCCGTGGTCGGTGACCGAGACCCGCGGGCTGCCGACGGTGGTGGAGAGCAGGTGGCCGCCAGGCAGGATCGTGTCTCCCGATCGTCCTGTCCTGGTGGGGATCCGGGGGATCTCGAGTCCACCCGGGCAGATCATGCGGGTACGGCGGAGCTCGCCCGCGATCGGAGGGACGCCTGGTCCGCCGGGGCGGGTGGCGTCGTCGAGGTCGGCGCCGGGCTGCATGCGCAGGTCGCCCAACTGGGACATCATGTACTCACTGCCGTCCACCTCGCCGTACTGGAGGGCGACGCCGCGGTCGGGGCACCACCAGCTCTGGTCGGTGATCGTCATGGCAGCGAACCGTGAGCCGTCGGTCGGCCGCAGGTCCAGCTCGATGGCGGCGACCCGGCAGGTCCGGTGTGCCCGCCGGACCAACGGCAACGCATTGCCGCCCCGCACGATGAAGCCGCTCATCTCGAACTCCATCGGCACCGTCTGCCCGCCCGTGGTGACCAGTTCGGCTGTGCCGGAGCCGCGCCACCGGGATCCGTCGTCCGGGTCGGCCGGCAGCAGCACGGCACCGGGGGACAACAGCACCGTGCCGGCGTTCAACCCGGTCATCCCGCGCAGCTCGATGCCCTGTCCGGTCACCGTCATCAGCCGGACCCGGTCACTGTCGATCATCTCGGCCGAGACCTGGCCGCTGCCGGCGTCGACGTCGATCGACCAGCGTCGATCACCGCCGCTGATCCATTCCTCCCACCACAGTCCGTGGCTCGGGTCGGGGACGTCGGCGAAGCGTTCGTCCAGGGCGGCCGGGTGCTCGGCGCGGCGGTTCTCCAGTTGCCCGGCACTGCTCTCACCGCTGGAGCGCCACATGATCGCGGCACCTGCTCCGTCGCGCGGCACGTAGCTCGCTGCCGCCACCGTCGGGTCCGGACGCGGGAGCGGCGCGGTGAGCGTGGCCATCGTGATCAGCAGGACCCCGATCAGCCCGACGATCACGGGTCGTTTCGGGTCGAGACGTCGTCGGTCCTCGGATCCCTGCCCAGGAACGGATGTGGCCGTATGGCCCGGGTCCGGCCCGACAGCGGCCCAGCCGAGGGTGGCGGTCAGGCCGACGGCGACGGCCCCGGCCACCTGGAGGTGCGGCCACAGATCCGTACCCGGAGCCCCGGCCGTCATCCCGCAGACGATGGCCGCGACGAGACCGAGCTGGGTGAGCGCCAGCACCACGATCGCGGTGCGCGGCCCGGTCCGCGGCCGAGCCAGGGCGAGCAGCGCCCACCAGCCGAGCCCGAGCACGACCAGCACCCCGGACCACGGCAACGGAACACCGAACAGCTCTGCCAGGAGCACCGGCCACGGCACCGTCAG
>DVLP01000161.1 GCA_018715445.1 Candidatus Avipropionibacterium avicola
ACGAGCCCGGTCGGGAGCCTTGCCGATCAGGAAGCCGAGGATGCGCAACACACTGGCCAGCACCAGACGTACGGGGGTGAGAACCCGCCCGATGCCGCGGGCGTGGGCGGTGACCAGCGCCATCCCGTACGCCCGGTCGGTGGCCGCATCGTCCTCGGTGCCCGAGCGCAGCGAGCCGAGCCCCACCTGACGGTGCTCGACGCACGCGGCCGGAACCGCCACGACGCTGTGCCCGGCCAGCCACGCCCGCCATCCGAGGTCGACCCCGTCGCGGTGGGCGGGCAGGGCGTCGTTCAACCCGCCGAGCTCGTCGAAGACGTCCCGACGCACCAGCAGGCCGCAGGTGGAGCCGCCGAGCACCTCGTTGACGGTGTCGTGCTGGCCCTGGTCGACCTCGCCGGCGTCGACGTGGACCTCGCGTCGACCCGAACGGGAGACCGAGACGCCGAGCTCGCTGAGGCGTGCCGGGTCCTGTCGGGTGGCGGGCTGGACCAGTCGGGGGGTGGCCAGCGCCGCTCCGCGCTCGACCGCGGTCGCGACCAGGGGGCCCAGGGCATCGGGACGCGGTACGGCGTCGTCGTGCAGCAGCCACACCCAGTCGGTCCGGTCGCCATCCTCGGGCCGGTCAGCATCCTCGGCCCCGTCCACATCCTCGGCCCCGTCAGAATCCCCGCTCCCGGGATCGGTCACGGCGTCCAGCCCGACGCGGACGGCACCGGCGTACGAACCGGCCGGTGCTGAGGCGACCTGCCAGTGGTCCTGTGCGTCGGCAGCTTCGGCCAGCACGCTGGCGGTCTCGTCGTCGGATCCGGCGTCGACCAGGACGACCCGGTCGGGGCCGGGCGTCAGGTGGGCGAGTCCGTCGAGGGCGGCCGGCAGCCATTCCGCGCCGTCGTGGCTGACCAGCACTGCGGTGACGCGGTGCGCGCCCAGATCGAGCGACTCGGCCTCGTCGGTCTCGTTGACCCACGCCCAGGGGTCGACGGCATCATCAGCAGTCCCCTCCGGGTGGGTGTCCATCGTGTTGGGTTCCTCCGACGCGGGTCATGGCCGGATCGTGCGGCACCTCCGGCCGGACAGCGATCAGGGCCCCGTTGAAAGGGGCCCTGACACTGTAATCGATTCTGCTGAGCATCCAACCGGACGTTGGTCGGACTCCTCAGACTGCGCGTCGCTTGAGCTTGCGTCGTTCCCGTTCCGACAGGCCGCCCCAGATCCCGAAGCGCTCGTCGTTGGACAGTGCGTACTCCAGGCATTCGGCCCGTACTTCACAGGTGAGGCAGACCTTCTTGGCCTCACGGGTGGATCCACCCTTTTCCGGGAAGAACGCCTCAGGGTCGGTCTGGGCACACAGGGCCCGCTCCTGCCAGCCCAGGACGCCGTCGTCGTCGCCCATGTCCATGAGCTCTCGCATGCTGCCTCCTCGACCCGATCGTTCGCATCAGCGGCATGTCCGATGCGAGTTACATGACTGAAATTACACCGCCGTCAATGCCGAAAAGTCAAGTGCTGGCGTGATATAGCTCCCCGCACCCACGGCTGACTGGTCCGATCAGGCCGGCCCGCCCGGGCCCTGCTGCTGGTCCTGCACCGGGTACCACCCGTTGCCACCCTGCTGCGGGTCCGCGGCACTCGGCTGCGCCTGCGGCTGCTGTGCCTGAGGCTGTTGTGCCTGCGGCTGTTGGGGTTGCGGCTGACCGTACTGCTCGTGCCCGGGCTGCTGCTGCCCGTAGGGCTGTTGGGGTGCCGGTGCCTGATGACCGTACGGCTGCGATGCCGACGGCTGGCCGTACTGCTGTTGCTGCGGGGCCGAGGGCTGCGGCTGAGCGGGCTGCTGCTGACCCCAGTCGCCGGCCGGCTGTCCCTGCCAGCTCGAGGCGGAGGCACCGCTGGCGGCCTGGTTGGCGGTCCCCCACATCGCACCGGCTCCCTGCTCCTGCTGCTGGGGTGCCTGCTGCTGAGGGTACTGGCCGGACGGCTCGGGGACCTGGGTGCTCGTCGGGGCACCGAAGCCGGGCTGTCCTCCGATCGCCGGGGTCGGCGCCGGGACCTCGGCCAACAGCTTGACCAGGGTCAGCGCCACGACGGCCGGGACCGCCAGGTTGATCAGCTGGCGCAGGAAGGTCACCAGCACCGCGGCGGCCGAGCTGCTGCCCAGGGTGCCCAGACCGATCAGGGCGAAGAGCACCGAGAGCGCACCGAAGCCGGCCACGATGGCCAGTCCGACGATCACCGCGGTGCGGGCCTGCGCCATCGCCGGGGTCAGCAGGACGGCCAGCAGCACCGAGGCGAGCACGACCAGGGCAGCAATCGGGCTCATCAGGCTGGAGGCCGACACACTGGCCGCCATCGACAGGCCGTTCTCGATGAAGCCGAAGAAGGTCAGCAAGCCGAACAGGCTCGAGGCGCCGGTGGCGCCGAGCCCGACCCAGACCAGGAGGGGGCGGAGGCTACGCAGGGTGTTCATGGGGGTCTCTTCCGACAGGTGGTTGTGGTGACCGCGCCGCAACACTACCCAGAACCGGGTCCGCTGTGGACCCGGACCACGCGCCGTCGCCGATCCTGACAGACTTGCCACGTGCATGTCGTGGTCCTGGCCGGCGGTGTCGGCGGTTCGAAGTTCGTCCGTGGCGTCCTGGCCGCCTTCGACTCCGCCCGGGTGACGGTGATCGGCAACACTGCCGACGACCTGACCCTGCACGGGCTGCGGATCTGCCCCGACCTCGACACCATGATGTACACCCTGGGCGGCGGGATCTCCGCCGAACGGGGCTGGGGTCGTGAGGCCGAGACCTTCTCCGTGCTGGAGGAGCTCAAGGCGTACGGCGTCGAGCCGACCTGGTTCGGCCTCGGTGACCGCGACCTGGGCACCCATCTGATCCGCACCCAACTGCTCGACTCCGGGGCGACCCTCAGCGAGGTGACCGCCGCCCTGTCCCGACGCTGGCTTCCCGAACGGATGCGACTGCTGCCGATGTCGGACGATCGGATCGAGACCCATGTCGTGATCGACGA
>DVLP01000162.1 GCA_018715445.1 Candidatus Avipropionibacterium avicola
CCTGGACGAAGCCCTGGGCCGCGAACAGGTCCTCAGGGGTGTCGGCGTAGATGTGGGGGATCCCGTACTCGTCACGCATCACCGTCGCCGTGCCGTTCAGGGCCGGTACGGTGACCTGCCCGTTGGTCTGCGGGAAGCTCTCACGCATGGTGACCACGGCCAACGACGACAGCCCGCCCACCGCCAGGACGAGCACGAAGACCACGAAGAGCAGCCAGCGGGGTATGTGACGCACCCGGTCAGGGTACTGGAGAGCACCCCCGATCCGGCGCCGGCGAGGATGCGGTTGGCCGATGGTCTATCCTTGGCGCGGTTGTCGAAGGAGAACACATCACCATGCCCACCTATCAGTACCGTTGCACCTCCTGCGGACGTGCGCTCGAAGTCGTCCAGAAGTTCACCGACGCGAGCCTGACCGAATGCCCTGAGTGCTCGGGGCAGCTGAAGAAGGTGTTCAACGCCGTGGGCGTGGTCTTCAAGGGCTCCGGCTTCTATCGCACCGACTCCCGCAACGGCGGGACCTCGACGATCAGTGCCGGAGAGAAGGGCAGCGCCGGAGAGAAGGGCTCCGACAAGTCCTCCTCCGACTCGTCGGCCACCTCGTCGTCGAGCAGCAGCGAGTCCTCGAGCTCGTCGAGCAGCTCCTCGAGCTCGTCCAGCTCCGACTCCAAGCCGAAGGCCGCAGCCACCACCAGCTGACAGCTCCGCTCCCCGAGCTCGTCGAGGGGGCAGCCCTTTGTCCACAGGCCAAGTCCAGACCTGTTCCTGACCACGACTTCTGTGGACAACTGACCAATCCCGCTCCGGGCCGCGCACTGTGATGGACATGAAGCGTTCATCGAGTCCCGCGCCCACCGCAGCGCGCCGTACCCGTTGGTGGGTCTCCCTGCGCCGTGCCGTCTCGTGGCATCGCCGCAAGCTCGGCGTGCTCGCCGCCGTCATTGCCGTGGTGGCGACCGTCACGGCACTGTCCCCTGCCCCGCCCCCGACCACCGACGTGGTGGTGGCCGCCGTACCGCTGTCGCCCGGCCACCGCCTGTCCGCCGGGGACCTGACCGTCGCGGCCGTCCCGGACGCACTGGTGCCCGAGGCAGCGGTCACCGATCCCGCCCAGGTCGTCGGGCGGACGCTCACCGGGGCGCTCACCCGTGGGCAGATGCTCACCGAACCCGCCGTCGTACGACCGGGCCCCGAGCCCCGCGGCGACGGCCTGGTGACCACACCGCTGCGCCTGTCGGACCCGGAGGTGGTGGATCTGTTGCGGGTGGGCGACGAGATCGACGTGCTGGCGGCCGACCCACGATCGGGCACCAGCACCGTGGTCGCCGAGCGCGCACGCATCGCCGCCATCCCCGAAGTCGTCAGCTCCGGGCCGCTGAGCGGCGGTTCCGGGACCCAGCTCGTGCTGGTCGAGGTGAGCCCGAAGGTCGCGGCGGCCCTGGCCGCGGCTGCGGTGAACGGGCCCCTCTCGGTGGTCTGGCACTGAGTGGTCCGCCCCGGTGCGGGACTGCTCCGAGCGGTCCGGCTCCAAGGGCCCCGCAACCCTTTCGCACGCGTGTATCCGTCCAAATCCGCTGCGTGCGCGCGCGTTGGTGGTAACTTCGCCGCACGTGGCAGCACCGCTGCCGTTCGAGGACAGCCTCGGTCCACCACCGAGACATGCACCACGAAGGAGTAAGGACCCATGAAGGGCTTCAAGGAATTTCTGATGCAGGGCAATCTCATTGAGCTTGCCATTGCCTTCATCATCGGCACCGCCTTCGCCGCGGTCGTGACGGCCTTCACCGGTCTGATCCTCGGCATCATCGCAGCCATCGTGGGCACCCCCGAGGTGGGGCAGCTCCTCGTCGGCACCCCCGGTCACCAGGTCGACCTGGCACCGTTCATCAACGCCGTGATCTCGTTCGTCATCGTCGCCGCCGCTGTCTACTTCGGCGTCGTCAAGCCGTACGAGGCCTTCAAGGCCCGCAAGAAGGTCGAGGAGCCCGAGGCCGTCGTCACCAGCGAGGAGCTGCTGGCCGAGATCCGCGACCTGCTCAAGACCCGCTGAGCCACAAGCAGCACCGCAACACCACCGATCGCCCTCCCACTGGCAGGGCCGCGACCACCGTCGCGGTCACCAGTGCGGGGGGCGATCTGCCATCAGGTGCCGGGTCTGCGGGTCGTCGGGCGGACGGAACGCCCGGGCCCGGGCCGGTGCACCCTGCAGGTCATGACGCACCCGGGTCCGATGCACGGCAGTGGCGTACTGCGCCCACGGCAACCCGGTCGACAACTCCGGCGTCGGCGGCACCGGCCACGCCAAGCCGGCGGCGAGCCGCTCGTGCCAGACCTGCAGCACCCGCTCACGTTCGGCACCGATCAGCGCGTCCACGGCCACCGGATCGAGCTGGTCCTGCTCCCCCAGCTCGGTGCGGTCCTCACCGAGCAAAGCGTGGACCACGACTCGGTGCCACAGTCGGTAGCTCATGGACCGAACAGTACGGGGTAGCGTTGGCCTCGTGACACTGCAGCCATTGCTTCATCGGGGAGCACGTCCATGCGGGTGAGCCTGTTCATCACCTGCTTGGCCGACGCCCTGTTCCCGCAGGTGGGGCGCGCAACGGTGAGCGTCCTGGAGCGCCTCGGATGCGAGGTCGACTTCCCGTCGGCCCAGACGTGCTGTGGGCAGATGCACATGAACTCCGGCTACCCCGACGAGGCCGCCGGGCTGGTCCGAGGATTCGCCGAGACCTTCGCCGACGCCGAGGCGGTCGTGATGCCCTCGGGCTCCTGCGCCGCGATGCTGCGTCACCACCACCACACCGTCGCCCCGGGCTCGGCCATGCCACCGCTGTACGAGTTGAGCGAGTTCCTCGTCGACGTGCTCGGCGTCACCGATGTCGGGGCCCGCTTCGAGCACACCGTCACCTACCACCCGACCTGCCACTCCTCCCGACTGCTGGGGGTGGGCGACCGTCCCACCCGTTTGCTGCAGGCGGTGTCCGGACTGGAGCTGCTCACCCTGCCGGCCGCCGACCAGTGCTGCGGTTTCGGCGGCACCTTCGCCATCAAGAACGCCGACACCTCCTCGGCGATGGGCGTGGACAAGGTGGGTCATGCCCGCGAGTCCGGTGCGTCCTACCTGTGCGCCTCGGATGCGTCGTGCCTGATGCACATCAAGGGCGTCATCGACCACCAGGACCGCGCCCGACGCCGCCGCACCCGGGTCGGGCAGTTGCAGACCATCCACCTCGCAGAGATCCTGGCCAGCCGATGAGCATGATCCAACGCTCGGACCGATCGATCGGGCTGAATCCCCAACCAGGGGTGAAGTTCCTCGGGATGCCGCCCTTCCCCGACGCCGCCCACGTGGCGCTCGGCGACGAGCAGTTGCGCCGCAACCTGGGCCATGCCACCTCGACGATCCGCACCAAGCGACTCAACGCCGTCGCCGAACTGCCGGACTGGCAGGAGCTGAGGATGGCCGGTGCCTCGATCAAGGACGACACCCTGGCCCATCTGGACGAGCACCTCGAGCAGTTCGCGGCAGCCGCCACCGCGGCCGGGGCCACCGTGCACTGGGCCCGCGATGCCGAGGAGGCCTGCGCCATCGGGGTCGAGATCGCCCAGCGCCACCAGGTCGACGAAGTGGTCAAGGTCAAGTCGATGGCCACCCAGGAGATCGAGCTCAACGAAGCCCTCGAGGCCGCCGGGATCGCTGCCTGGGAAACAGACCTGGCCGAGCTGATCGTCCAGCTCGGCGGCGACACCCCGAGCCACTTCCTGGTCCCGGCGATCCACCGCAACCGACACGAGATCGCCGACATCTTCACCCGCCGGATGGGTGAGGTGGGCCGGCCCG
>DVLP01000163.1 GCA_018715445.1 Candidatus Avipropionibacterium avicola
GTCGACTCGTTGTGCAGTTGTGACCGGGTCGGCGCACCGGCCGGGGACGCGGGCCGCGCGACAGCGTGACAGAATCGTGCGGGCCAGACCGCAGAGAGGGCTCAGGGTGCGACTCAATCCGTTCCGCAAGGACTCCGACCAGGTCACCGGTGTGACCGTCAGCGACACCGAGGAGAGTCCGACCGACGCCGAAAGCGCTGCTGCCCGCGGACGACAGGCCAAGACCGACCGCACGCCGACGCGCAAGGAGGCCGAGGCGGCGCGCCGCAACCGGGTCAACCCGATGCTCTCGCCCAAGGAGGCCAAGCGTCGGCAACGTCAGGTGCAGACCGAGGAACGCAGTCGCGCGATGGAGAACCGTGAGCGCGCCCCGGAGAAGGTGCTGCTGCGGGACTGGGTCGACTCGCGGCGTCGGCTCGGCGAGTTTCTGCTGCCGAGCCTGATCGTGCTGCTGGCGCTGCAGTTCACCGCGAGCGTGATCCCCGACATGGTGTGGATCTCGACCGGTCTGATGTATGCCTTCATCCTTGCGGTGATCATCGACGTGACGAGGATGTGGCGGGGCTACAAGCGGCTGCTGGCCCGCAAGATCCCCGATGCCAACACCCGCGGCCTGCTGATGTACGGGGCCATGCGCGCCACGCAGATCCGACGGTTCCGGATGCCGGCGCCCCAGGTCGAGCGTGGCCACCAGTTCTGATCGGAGCCAGTCGTGGGAGAGGACGTCGTGACCGTGGCGCAGCCGTGGACGGTCGTGGTGATGGGTGTGTCCGGCAGTGGCAAGAGTGCAGTCGGCGTGCCGACGGCCCAGCGCTCGGGTGCGGTCTTCCTCGAGGCCGACGACTTCCATCCCCGGGCCAATGTCGACAAGATGTCGGCCGGCATTGCGCTGACCGACCAGGACCGCTGGCCCTGGCTGGATGCCCTGGTCGCAGCGATCCGCTCCGAGCACGAGCGGGGACACTCGGTGGTGCTGACCTGTTCAGCCCTGCGGCGGGTCTATCGCGACCGGCTGCGCGCCGCGGACCCGCACATGCTCTTCCTTCACCTCAGCGGTGACCGTGCAGTGATCCAGCAGCGGATGGAGCTGCGCGAGCACTTCATGCCGCCTGCCCTGCTGGAGTCCCAGATCGCGACCCTGGAGTCCTTGGACGACGATGAGCACCATGCTGCCGTCAACATCGACCAGCCACTGGCGTCGGTGATCGACGATGCGATCGCCACGATGGCCCGCTTCGGCCTGACCGGAGGCTGATCCGGCCAGGCTCGATCCAGGAGCTGGCGTCAGGCCGTACCGGTCTCGACCAGTGGCGGCTTGCGGACGTCGAACGACTCAACCCGGTTGCGCACCTGCACCCCCATCACGGCGTCGCCGGCGTGGGACCGCTCGACCAGGGCCAGGCCGATCCCCTTCTTCAGGGTCGGGGAGAACGTGCCCGAGGTGATCGTCCCGATCGTGGTGCCGTCCTCGGCCAGGACGTCCATCCCCGGACGCGGGATGCCACGCCCCTGGGCGACCAATGCGCAGGAGGTCCGTACCGGGCGCTGCTCCTTCTCGGCCCGCAGGGCCTGATGGCCGAAGAACTCCGGCTTGCGCCACGCCACCGCCCACCCCAGACGGGCCTGCACGGGGCTGATCCCTGGCGTGATCTCCTGGCCGTGCAGGGAGTAGCCCATCTCGGTGCGCAGGGTGTCGCGGGCCCCCAGCCCGGCCGGTCGGATCCCGTACGGTTCCCCGGCGGCGAGCAGGTCGTCCCAGACCTGCCCGGCCCGATCGGAGGGCACCACGAGCTCGTAGCCCACCTCGCCGGTGTAGCCGGTCCGACAGACCGTGGCGTCGTCGACCGCGGTGAACGACATGTAGTCCAGCTCGGTCGGCCAGCCGGCAGCCTGCAGGACGGCGACAGAGTCGGGCCCCTGGACGGCGATCACGGCGAAGTCGTGGTGCTGGTCGACGATCGTGATGCCCTCGGGTGCGGCCGCGGTGAGGATCGCGATCACCTCGGCAGCATTGGCCGCGTTGGGGATCAGCAGCACGTCCTGCTCGTCGGCGAGGTAGCAGATCAGGTCATCGACCACCCCACCGGATTCGTTGCACAGCAGCGTGTACTGCGCCTTGCCCGGACCGATCCTGTCGAGGTCGTTGGTGAAGCAACGGTTCAGGAAGTCCTTGGCGGTCTCGCCGTCGGCACTGCGTCCGCTGACCCGGGCCTTGCCGAGGTGACTGACGTCGAACACCCCGACCCCTTGACGTACGGCATTGTGCTCGGCGACCACCCCACTGAACTCCAGCGGCATCGACCAGCCGCCGAACTCGGCGAACTTGGCACCGGCGGCGAGCTCGCGCTCGTACAGGGGCGAACGGGTCAGCTCGGTCATCACAGGTCCTTTCCACACAACCGCGGGGCCGTACGAGCCTATCCGGCACGTGGAGCCACATTCGAGCGGGCGACGGGACGTTCGAGCGGGCGACGGGCTAGCCTGAGGCGGTCGTCGACCTAGGAGATGTCCATGCCTGCACCCACCCTCCCGTCCCTGACTGCGGCCAAGGCGGCACCCTCACGGACCGATGTGTTGGTCGTCGGGGTGTCCGGGACCAGCGAGGCCCCCGTCCCGGTCGGTTTCCCCGCCACGGTCACCAAGACCATCGAGAAGGGGCTCGGGGTGTCGCCGGCCGAACTGTTGCGCACCAGCGGCGCCGGGAGTGCCGTCGGCACGACCACGGTGCTGGTCCCCGGCAAGGGCCTGCGTCTGATCGCGGTCGGCGTCGGTGAGGAGGAGCCCACCCCGGCACGACTGCGCAAGGCCGCCGGCTCCGCGCTGCGTGCCGTTGCTGGTCTGGGCGACAACGGCCTGTCGGTCGCCGTCAGCCTGTCGAGCACCGAGCCCGAGACGGCCCAGGCCGTCGCCGAGGGGGCGCTGCTCGGGTCGTACCGGTACCAGCCGATCAGCGCCACCACCGCGCCTCATCCGGTGGCCACGATCTCCGTGGTGACCGAGGGCAAGCGGGAGGCCGACCAGGCGGTGGCCTGCGGCGTCAGCGTCGCCACCGCGGTCGCCCAGGCCCGCGAGTGGATCAACCTGCCCCCGAACCTGCTCTATCCCGAGACCTTCGCCGACGCTGCCAAGGAGCACGTCCGTGACACCCGGATCTCGGTGGAGGTGCTGGACGAGAAGGCGCTGGCCAAGGCCGGCTACGGCGGCATCCTGGCGGTCGGCGGCGGATCGTCGCGCCTGCCGCGTCTGGTGCGCTACTCGTACTCCCCGCGCGGAGCCAAGGCCCACATCGCCCTGGTCGGCAAGGGCATCACCTTCGACTCCGGAGGCCTGAACCTCAAGCCCGGTGAGGGCATGTACACCATGAAGTGCGACATGTCCGGCGCGGCAGCCGTGCTGGCCGCCACCCGTGCAATCGCCGAGCTCGGCCTGCGCGTGAAGGTGACCGCCTATGCCTCCATGGCCGAGAACATCCCCTCCGACACCTCCTACCGTCCCTCCGACGTGCTCACCATGTACGGCGGCACCACCGTTGAGAACGGCAACTGTGACGCCGAGGGGCGCCTGGTGATGGCCGATGCCCTGGCCCGCGCGACCGAGGACTCCCCCGACCTGCTGGTCGACGTCGCCACCCTGACCGGCGCCTGCATGATCGCCCTGGGCAGCGACATCGCCGGCGTGATGGGCAACGACGACGATGTGGTCGACCAGGTGCTGGCAGCTTCCGAGTCCGCAGGTGAGCCGATGTGGCCGTTGCCGATCCCCGAGGGTGCCGCGAGCGAGCTGAAGTCGTCGGTCGCCGACCTGAAGTCGACGGGTCCGCGGATGGGCGGAGCCCTGTGGGCCGCGGCCTTCCTCCAGGAGTTCGTGGCCGAGGTGCCGTGGGCCCATCTGGACATCGCCGGCCCGGCCTACCGCGAGTCGAAGGTGGACGGCCACCTCGGGGTCGGTGGCACCGGGGCTGCGGTCTCGACGCTGGTGGCCCTGGCGCAGTCGTACGCCAGCTGACCCCACGCTCCCCAGCTCGTCGAGGGGCCGAGCCCGTTGACGAGTCCGGGGAGCGGACATCACCTGTTGAATGTCGGTCATCGTCGCTATCATCGCCATGTGACGATGAATGACGAGGGACTGGCGACGGTCTTCCATGCCCTCTCCGATCCGGGACGGCTGACGATCGTGCGTCACCTCAAGACCGGCGAGCATCGCGTCCGTGACCTCACCGACCACCTCCACCTGGCCCAGAGCACCGTCAGCGCCCACCTCGCTTGTCTGCGCGACTGCGGACTGGTCGTCTCGCGACCCGAAGGCCGGGCCTCACTGTGGTCCCTGACCAGCGAGCCCGCCCTCGACGCCGTACTCGAGGCGGCCCTCGCCCTCACCGCCCGGGCCGATCCGGCGACCGACCACCGTCGCGGATCCGACCACGCCGACGAGCACTCCGAAGGGGTGTCGACATGAGCCACGACCACGGGGAGCACGGCCACGGCACTCACGGTCACGGGGGCCACGCGCACTCCCATGCCGTGGATGCCTCGACCCCGTCCCACCGGCGACGCCTGGCCATTGCCCTGGGCATCACCGCCACCGTGCTGGTCGCCCAACTCGTCGGCACCGTGGTCACCGGCAGCCTGGCGTTGTTGGTGGACCTGGTCCACATGGCCGTCGACACCAGTGGGCTGGTGCTGGCCCTGGTGGCCGCCACCCTGATGGCCCGTCCGGCGTCCAAGCACCGCACGTGGGGATTCCGTCGCGCCGAGGTGATCGCCGCGGCCCTGCAGGCCGGGATCCTTGCTGCGGTGGCGATCTTCGCGACCATCGAGGCGATCCAGCGGCTGGTCACCCCCACCGAGGTGGACGGGCCGCTGCTGGTCTGGTTCGGCGTGATCGGCCTGGTCGGCAATCTGATCTCGCTGGCCGTGCTGGCCTCGGCGCGCAAGGAGAACCTGAACCTGCGGGCCGCCTTCCTCGAGGTGACCGCCGACGCCCTGGGCTCGGTCGCGGTGATCGCCGGTGCCGCGGTGATCTGGTTGACCGGCTGGACTCGTGCCGATGCGATCGCGGGGCTGGTGGTCTGTGCCCTGATCGTGCCCCGTGCCCTGGTGCTGTTGAAGGAAACCGGCTCGATCCTGTTGGAGTCGACCCCGCCGGGGCTGGACCTCGACGAGGTACGGACCCACCTGCTGGCACTGGAACACGTCCACGAGGTCCACGACCTGCATGCCTCGCGAATCGCCACCGGGATGCCGGTGCTGTCGGCCCATGTCGTGGTCGACCGTCAATGCTTCCACGACGGTCACACCGCTGAGCTGCTCCACACCGTCCAGAGCTGTGTGGCCGAGCACTTCCCAGTTTCAGTGGAACACTCGACCATCCAGTTCGAACCGGTCGGTCACGTCGATCCGGAGCGCGGGATCTGCACTCTCCCCGCCGACCACGGTCAGGACCTGGTGGCGCGACCGCCGACACTGTCCTAGTGTTCTGCTGCCCAGGCCCCGAGCAGGAGAACCCACATGAGCGTCCCACCCGCGTCCGGCCAGTCCGCGCCCCAACCCGATCCGTACGGCCAGGCCTCGGCCGGCCAGTTCCAGCCGCAGCAGGACTGGTCCCAGCAGACCCAGACACAGCAAGCCCAGACACAGCAGCCGCCGGCCCAACAGCCTGCGTACGGTGGTGGTTACGGCACCGATGCCGACTATGGGGCGGTGCCGCAGCCCCAGGCGCCACCACCCAGCAACACCACGAAGCTCTCGGCCACCGACAAGGGCGGGCTGAAGTCGTTGTTCGACTTCAACTTCGATTCCTATGCCACCCCGGCGATGGCCAAGGTGATCTACGCCGTGACGGTGATCGTGGCCGGGCTGAGCTGGATCGGCGGCATCATCATGGACTTCGCGCTCGGCGCGTTGATGTTGGACAGCAGCTCCACCGAGGAGCTCGGTGTCATGTTCATCGTGTTCGGCGTGCTGACCCTACTGTTCGGCTGGATCGTGTGGCTGCTGGTGATCGCCGGGGTCCGAATGCAGATCGAGTTCGTGTTGGCGACCGTACGCTCCAACGATCGCCTCGCCGCGATCCAGGAACGCCTCGAACAGCAGGGCAGCTGAGGCCTCAGTCCTTCGAGCGGCGGTTCCAGTCCCGCATCCGCTGCGGGTAGGCCACGACACCGGCGTCATAGCTGGCGAGCCGCCGCTCACGGGCGAACTCGTGACCGTACCGGGGCGACGGGACGACCCTGCGGGTCCACTCACCGTCGTGGGCGATCACCACGATCGAGGGACGGTTGAAGTTGGTCGGTGACTCGACCCAGACCTCCACACCGTGACGAGTGGCGATGAAGTCGTCGAGATAGGCCACGGTCGCGGCCAACTCGTCCTTGTCGATCCTGATCTCGCCGCGCCCGCGACG
The DNA here is from genome assembly GCA_018715445.1 of Candidatus Avipropionibacterium avicola. Classification (GTDB taxonomy): domain Bacteria; phylum Actinomycetota; class Actinomycetes; order Propionibacteriales; family Propionibacteriaceae; genus Avipropionibacterium; species Avipropionibacterium avicola. The sequence goes on from DVLP01000163.1 coordinate 6,403, forward strand.
TCCGCGCAGCAACCGCTGCCACCACCCTCGTCCTGCCACCGTGACAGTATGCAGCCATGACCCCAGAGCATGACGCCCAGCCTCAGTCCGACCGGTGCGATGTCGTCGTCCTCGGCGGCGGCAGCGCCGGTTATGCCACCGCGTTGCGGGCGGCGCAGGCCGGGCTGACGGTCACCCTGGTCGAGGCGGATCTGGTGGGTGGCACCTGCCTCCACCGCGGTTGCATCCCGACCAAGGCGTTCCTGCACGCCGCCGAGGTGGCCGATGCCGTACGCCACAGTGGGCAGTTCGGCGTGCACGCGAGCCTGGACCGGGTCGATGCCGCCGAGGTCCTCCAGTACGCCGACCAGGTGGTGTCACGACTGCACAAGGGGCTGACCGGGCTGGTCTCGGGCCAGGGCATCACGGTGGTCAACGGCCGAGGCCGGCTGGTGCCCGGCGAGGGCGCGACCCCGGCGGTCGCGGTCGGCGACCGGGTGATCCACGCCCGCCATGTCGTGCTGGCCACCGGGTCCGCGCCACGGTCGGTGC
>DVLP01000164.1 GCA_018715445.1 Candidatus Avipropionibacterium avicola
GCGGCATCGAGGTCGAGGGTGAAGTCGGCCCGCCGATCGACGGTGACCCACCGGGTGTGGGAGTCACGGGCGTACTCGGGATACATCGAGTAGGTCGGGGCGAAGCCGAGCGCCGTGCGGCCGGGGCCGGCGAAGGCGAGCATGACGTGCAGCATCACCTCGTTGCTGCCGTTGGCGACCCAGATGTGGTCGGCGTTCAGCCCGTGACCGAGGTAGCCGGCCAGGTCGGAGCGCAGGCCGACCGCGTCCCGCTCCGGGTAGCGGTTCATCTGCGTCATCGCCTCGGCCACCGCCAGGGAGGCGTCGGCGATCACCTCCGGACCCGGTGGGTACGGATTCTCGTTGACGTTGAGCGGGTGGGCGACGTCCAGCTGCGGGGCGCCGTAGGGCTGCTCCCCCACCAGCTCGGGACGCAGCGGCAGCTCGGCCAGGGAGATCTCGGCGGTGGGGCTGGCCGTGGCCTCTCGGATGACCGGGATCGGCTTGATCACGAGCGTCCTCCGAACCGGACGCTGACCGCCTGGCCGTGGGCGGGCAGGTTCTCCGCGTCGGCGAAGACCTCCACCGCGTGGGCCACCTCGGCCAACGCGTCACGGTTGTAGTCGATCAGGTGGACCGAGCGCTGGAAGGAGCGCACGTTGAGACCCGAGGAGTGGCAGGCACACCCGGCCGTCGGCAACACGTGGGTGCTGCCGGCGCAGTAGTCGCCCAGGGAGACCGGGGAGTACCCGCCGATGAAGATCGCCCCGGCATTGGTGATCCGGGTGGCGACCCTCGCCGCGTCACGGGTCTGGATCTCCAGGTGCTCGGCGGCATAGGCGTCGACCACGGCGATGCCCTGGTCGAGGTCATCGACCAGCACGATCCCGGACTGCTCCCCCGACAGCGCCGTGGTGATGCGGTCGCGGTGCCGGGCGTCGGCGACCTGGGTCGCGACCTCGGCCCGTACGGCATCGGCCAGCGTGGGGGCATCGGTCACCAGGACCGAGGCGGCCATCGGGTCGTGCTCGGCCTGGGAGATCAGGTCGGCGGCCACGTACGCCGGGTCGGCCGACTCGTCGGCCAGGATGGCGATCTCGGTGGGACCGGCCTCGGAGTCGATGCCCACCAGTCCGCGCAGCAGGCGCTTGGCGGCGGTGACGTAGATGTTGCCCGGGCCGGTGACCAGGCTGACCGGTGCACAGAGGTCGGGCACGCCGTGGGCGAACATCGCGATCGCCTGGGCGCCGCCGACGGCGTACACCTCGTCGACACCCAGCAGGTGGGCCACTGCCAGGATCGCCGGGTGAGGTAGACCGTCGAACTCGGCCTGCGGCGGGGAGGCCAACGCGATCTGGCCGACGCCGGCGACCTGGGCCGGGACGACGTTCATGATCACGCTGGACGACAGCGGCGCGAGCCCACCGGGGACGTAGAGCCCGACCCGGTCGACCGGCACCTGGCGTACGCCGATCGTGGCCCCGGGTGCCACCGTGACGTCGGCGGTGGTCTGGCCGCGCTCGGTCTCGGCGACCTGACGACGACGGGCGATGGCGGTCTCGAAGGAGCGCCGCAGGTCGGGGTCGAGCTCGGCGGCGGCCCGTTCCAGCTCGACGGCCGGGACCCGCAGATGGTGTGGTCGGACATGGTCGAAACGCTCCGCGTACTCCAGCAGGGCGTCGGTGCCACGGGCAGCGACGTCGTCGCAGATCGGGCGTACGACGTCGAGGGCGGCCTCGACGTCGAACGCAGCGCGCGGCACCAGGGCGCGGTAGTCCTGGGGACGCGCCTGGCCTCGGAGGTCTACGGTTCGCAACACACCCCTGATTCTAGGAGTCGGGACCACCCGGGCTCGGCCATTATCGCCAGGTGGCATCCTTGCGGTGTCCGGACCGCCGTCCAGCCCACCCGACCCGACCAGAAGACTGAGGACCATGATCGAGCTGCGCACCCCTGCCGAGATCGAGCAGATGAAGCCCGCGGGACGATTCGTCGCCCAGACGCTGGCGACGTTGAAGGCCGAGACGACGGTCGGCACCAACCTGCTCGACATCGACGCCCGGGCACACGAGCTGATCCGTGAAGCCGGTGCCGAGTCGTGCTACATCGACTACCACCCGTCGTTCGGGGCGAGCCCGTTCGGCAAGGTGATCTGCACCTCGGTCAACGATGCGGTGCTGCACGGTCTGCCCCATGACTACGACCTGCGCGACGGTGACCTGGTCTCGCTCGACTTCGCGGTGTCGGTGGACGGCTGGGTCTCCGACTCGGCGGTGTCCTTCGTGGTGGGTGAGCCCGATCCGGCCGACCTGGCGTTGATCGATGTCACCGAGCGTGCCCTGGCCGCAGCGATCGAGGTGGCCCAGCCCGGCGGACGCCTGGGCGACATCTCGGCAGCCATCGGTGCGGTCGCCCGCGAGGCCGGCCTGACCATCAACACCGACTTCGGTGGCCACGGTGTCGGGCGCACCATGCACGGCGATCCCCACGTGCCCAACGACGGGCGGCCCAAGCGTGGCTTCCCGCTGCGCCCGGGCCTGGTGATCGCCATTGAGCCGTGGTTCCTGCAGAGCACCGACAAGCTGGTCCGTGACGACGACGGGTGGACGCTGCGCTCGGCCGACGGCTCGCGGGGCTCGCACTCCGAGCACACCGTGGCGATCACCGCCGACGGCCCCGTGGTGCTGACCGACCGGTCCGGCCTGGACTGATCCGGTGGCCCGGAAGTCGAAGGCGCCCTCGGGAACCCCTGCGACGGTGGCGCTGGAGCGGGCCGGCATCGAGCACAGCCTGCATCCCTACCAGCATGACGATGCCCAGAGCCATTTCGGCGAGGAGGCCGCAGCCGCGCTCGG
>DVLP01000165.1 GCA_018715445.1 Candidatus Avipropionibacterium avicola
CTCGCTGTTGCCGCGCCTCAAGGTCACCCAGACCGACAAGGACCACGGCGGCCAGATCTTCATCGGCCGGGTGAACCTGCTGCTGTTCATCGGCGTGCTCGCCCTGGTGCTGATCTTCCAGCACTCGTCCCGGTTGGCTGCCGCGTACGGCCTCGCCGTGACCGCGACGATCATCCTGGTGCTGGCCCTCTTCCTGCTGCTCGCGCTGCGGGTCTGGAAGTGGCCCCTGTGGCGGGTGGTGCTGATGGCGGTGATCGTCGGTGGCCTCGAGCTGGTGCTGCTGGCCGCGAACGTGGTGAAGATCCCCGCCGGCGGCTGGCTGCCCCTGGTCATCGCGGCCGCGCTCACCACGATCATGCTGACCTGGAAGAAAGGCTCGAAGCTGCTCTTCGGCCGTCGCCACAGGATGGAGGGGCCCATCAGCGAGTTCGTCGCCGGGCCCGTCCGCGAGGCCCGGCGGGTGCCTGGGCTGGCCGTCTATCCGCACGGTGATCCGGCCACGGTCCCCCTGGCCCTGCGCACCAATGTCGCGATGAACCATGTCATCCACGAGCACGTGATCATCGTGACGATGAAGCACCGTGGCGTACCGCACGTGCACCGGGACGACCGCATCACCGTCGACCCGTTGGGTGACGAGTCCGACGGTGTCGTCCACGTCTCCTGCCAGGTGGGCTTCCACGACAGCCAGGACGTGCCCGCCGCACTCCGCGCCGCCGTCGCCCAACTGGGTCGCGGCCACGACCCGGACGAGCAACACCCGGAGTCCTGCACCGCCCATGCCCCCGAGCTCGCGGTCGACCCGGAGCAGGCCATCTACTTCCTGTCGGTGTTCCGCATCGAACCCGGCGCCGACGATGCCCTTCCCCGCTGGCAGAAGGCCCTGTTCCGCCAACTCGAGCGATCGAGCGCCAACCGCACCCAGGTCCTGCATCTACCGCCCGCGCGGACCGTGGTGATGGGCGCCGAGACCGAACTCTGACCTTGGACCGTACGTCGCCCGCGGAGGGGTCCCGGGCGCAGAATGGGACCATGACCGTCAACGTTGTTGCCATCTTCCACGCCCTGCCCGAGCACCGCGACGAACTGAAGCGCCAGTTGGAGGCGATGGCTGCGGCCACCCATCAGGAGGAGGGCTGCCTGCTCTACGCCCTGCAGCAGGGCACCGAGGACCCGAACGTGCTCGGCTTCGTCGAGAAGTGGGAGTCCGAGGAGGCCTTGGCCCGACACCAGCAGGCCGACCACATCCGCAACGGCGCCGATGAGCGCAACGCGATGATGGCGCAGCCGGCCGTGGTGATCACCACGCGAAACGCCTCCGAGGGGGAGTGGCCCGTCGGGCTCTGACACCGTGGCTCACCCACTGCGTGATCTCCTCAGATCTCGTACTCGATGAGTTTGTGGTAGCTGCGGTCCCGATAGACCAGGGGCTGGCGACCCGTGCCCCATGCGGCCATCGCCTCGACCAGCACGATGCGGCTGTCGGCCGCAGGCAGTCGGGAGTGGATCGCCGCCTCGATCCAGCCCGAGCAGCCGTCCAGCACGGGCACACCACTGGGCAACGGTCTCCAGCCGCCGTCGGCGAACCGGTCGACGCCACTGGCCGCGAACCGGGCCGAGAGGCTCGCCTGGTCATCGGCGAGGAAGTTGATCACCACCTGTCGGGAGGCGCTGAGGGCTGGCCAGGACGACGAGCCCGTGCTGACCGAGAAGGCCACCAGCGGCGGTTCGGCCGAGACCGAGATCACCGAGGTGGCGGTGAAGCCGACCGGCCGGTGGCCATCGTGCAGGGTGACCACCGCGACTCCGGCCGGATGGGCGCGGAAGATCGCACGGAACTGCTCGGCATCGATGCCCGACGTCGTCGACGTGACCGGGGACAGGGCTTCGGCGCTCATCCGAGGACCTCCGTGATCACGCGGTCGAGATCGGCGAGTCGATCCTCGGTCAGGCCGAGCGAGGTCCCCGGGCGAGCCCCCAGCTCGCCCAGCACCAGCCGCAGGTGCTCGATCGTGCTGGCGACATGGGCACCGGAGGCGGCGACGGCCACGACATGGGCGCGCAGGTCGCCCAGCTCTGCCGTGGCGAAGCGGTCCAGGAAGACCTTGAGCAACCCGGTGAACGAACCCTTGTACGACGGCGTCGCCACCACGATCTCCGTGGCATTGCGGACCGATTCCTCGGCTGCGCTGACCCGCTCCCCGCCGACGAACAGTTCGTCGGTCAGCTCACCGAGCTCGATGATTGAGGGCTCGTCGCTGCCGAGCTCCTGGGCCAGCCGCTGTGCCACCTGTGCGGTACGCGAACCGGGGCGGGGGTTGCCCGAGACCACGACAGTGCTGCTCATCAGGCGGACCTCGCCGTCAACGCCGACACCTCGGGACGGGGCAGTCCGTAGTGCTCCCGCAACGTCCTGGTGTCGTAGGCCGTCCGGAACAGTCCCCGTCGACGCAGCAGGGGGACGACCTGGTCGATGAAGGTGACCAGGTCGGCCGGCAGGGCGGGCGCCATGATGTTGAAACCGTCGGCCGCACCCGTGGTGAACCAGAGTTCGATGGTGTCGGCGATCTGCTCCGGGGTGCCGTGCACGGTGAAGTGGCCGCGACCACCACCGAGGCGCAGGATCAGCTGCCGTACGGTCAGACGCTCACTGCGGGCCAGCTCGACGATCAGGGTGTAGCGGCTCTTGGCGCCCTCGATCTCGTCCTCATCGGGCAGGTCGGCCGGCAGTTCGCTGTCCAGCGGGAGGTCGGCCAACGGGACCCGGAGCGTACGGGCCAGTTGCGCCCGACCGAACTCCGGGTTGACGTGGTCGTCGAACAGACTGGCCCGTTCGACGGCTTCGGCCTCGGTCGCCCCGATGATCGGCACGATCCCCGGCAACACCTTGAGGTGGTCGGGGTTGCGACCGGCCGCGGCGACGCGGCGCAGCAGGTCGGTGGCGAACGCACGGGCGGACTCCACCCTCTGATGCGCGGTGAAGACGGCCTCGGCGTACCGGGCGGCGAAGGCCTTGCCGTCCTCACTCGATCCGGCCTGGACGAGCAGTGGTCGCCCTTGGGGGGAGCGGGACACGTTGAGCGCCCCGGCGACCGAGAAGAACTCGCCCCGATGGTCGGCCGGTCGGACCAGCGCCGGATCGGCCCAGATCCCACGATCCGCTCACTCGTGCCGCTGCTGCGCCAGGCACCGTGAGCGGCGTGGTGCGGGCGGATAGTCTGGCGGCGTGCCTGAACGCCCTCTCCTGCCCCTGTGGGCCGCGGTGCCCACGGCAGCGGTGGCAGGGGTCGCCCTCGACGGCGCGCTCCCGTCACTCGGCTGGTGGCCGCTCGCCTTCGTCTCGGTGACCCTGGGCCTGCTCACCCTGATCGGGCGACGGATCGGCGGCTCGGTCCTGGTGGGGTTCGCGTACGGGCTGTGCTTCTTCTTCCCCAACATCTCGTGGATCTCCCAGTTCCTGGGTGACATGCCGCTGGGCTGGCTGCCGTGGGTCGCCCTGGCCGTGCTCGAGTCCGCCATCCTGGCCGCGATCACCCCGTTGATCACGCTGGCGTACCGCTGGGTCCCGCGGTGGCGCGACACCCGGGGCGTACGGCTGGGGGTCCTGCCGGTGCTGGTGGCCGGGTTGTGGACCGCCCGGGAACTCGTGCTCGGCTCCTGGCCGTACGGCGGATTCCCGTGGGGCCGGCTGGGGATGACCCAGTCGGAGAGCCCGTTCGCCACCGTGGCCTCCTGGGTCGGGATCTCCGGTCTCAGCTTCCTGATGGTGCTGCTGTGCGCCCTGGTCGTCGAGGCGATCCGCTGGACCGCGCGCACCACGAAGGCTCCCGGCGAGGGCGACTCTCCGGCCGTACGAGGGGTGAAGGCCCTGATGCCGAGCTTCGCCCTGGTCCTGCTGATGATGGTGATCCCGCAGTTCCCGACGACCCCGGCCGGCAGCATCCGGGTGGGCGCCGCACAGGGCAACGGCCCGACGGCCTTCGTCGACGAACGACGCGCCTTCGACGTGGTCAACTCCCAGCTCGAGGCATCGCAGCCGTTGGAGACCGAGCGGGTCGACGTCGTGCTGTGGCCCGAGGGTGGGGTCGACGGTGACCCGATCAACAATCAGCAGTTGGCGGCAATCCTCGACGCCGCGGCAGCCCGCTACCACGCGCCGATCCTGATGAACGCCGCCTCGGCCGACGGCGACCTGGTCTACAACACGTCCTTCCTGTGGACCGAGAACGGCGCGGTCGCCCAACACTCCAAGCGTCACCCGGTGCCCTTCGGCGAATACATCCCCGACCGGGAGTTCTACGGGACCCTCGTGCCCGACCTGGTGAATCTGGTCGGACGTGAGTACTCCGCCGGCACCAACCCACCGATCGTCAATGTCGACGGCACCACGATCGGTCTGGCGATCTGCTTCGACGTGGTCTTCGACGACGTCCCCCGCGAAGCCGTCCTCAACGGGGCGCAGGTCTACATGCTGCAGACCAACAACGCCGACTTCCGCGGCAGCGACGAGAACCTGCAGCAGCTCGCCTTCGCGAAGATGCGGGCGATCGAGACAGGCCGCAGCGTGGTGAACCTGTCGACCACCGGCACCAGCCAGGTGTTCGGCCCGGACGGCACCACCGTGGACAGCCTGCCGATCGACGAAGCCGGGCTGATGATCGTCGACGTGGAGCTGCGCGACGGACTCACTCCGGCCATGGTGATCGGCCCGACGGTGCAGCTGGTGCTGCTGTGGGGCTCGGTGCTGGCGCTGGCCGTGCTCGGAGTCCTCAGCCGTCGTACGACCGCGGTCTGATCCCGGCACCGCTGAAGCGGGTCCCGCAGGGGGACGCCCGGGCGTCTGGCGCGAACTAGCTTGGCTGGTGTTCTCGCACCGCCAGACCCTTGAGGAGCCCAGATGACGACCGTCGTGCCGCCAGAAGCCGAGCAGGAGACCGGACCGGGTACGGTCGCGGCCAGTGCCTTCAACCTCACGAAGGTGTACGGCTCCGGGCGCACCGAGGTCCGTGCCCTGGACCAGGTCTCGATCAACTTCCACCGCGGGACCTTCACCGCCATCATGGGCCAGTCCGGCTCCGGCAAGTCGACCCTGATGCACTGCCTCGCCGGCCTGGACCGGATCACCTCCGGCCGGGTCTTCCTCGGCGGGGTGGAGATGAGTGGGCTCTCCGACCGTCAGCTCACCCGGCTGCGCCGCGACCGGATCGGCTTCGTCTTCCAGTCGTTCAACCTGCTGCCGACCCTGTCGGCCAAGGACAACATCCTGCTGCCCCTCGACCTGGCCGGCACCAAGCCGGACCGTGAGCACTTCGACTCGCTGGTCCAGTCGCTCGGTCTGGCCGACCGTCTCAACCACCGGCCCTCCGAGATGTCGGGTGGTCAGCAGCAGCGGGTGGCGATCGCCCGCGCCCTGGTCACCAAGCCGGACATCCTGTTCGCCGACGAACCGACCGGTGCCCTGGACTCGCGGACCGGGCAGGCCCTGCTCGACTACCTGCGCCTCAGCTGCCATGAGGGCGGTCAGACCATCGTGATGGTGACCCACGACCCGATCGCGGCCTCGTACGCCGATCGGGCGGTGGTGTTGTCGGACGGCAAGATCGTGCACGACCTGGAGAACCCCGACGCCGAGGGCGTCCTGGAGATCATCCGGGGACAGGTGGCCTGACCCGTGAAGCGCGCACTTGCCCAGATCAAACATCACCCGTCCCGATTCGGTGCTCTGCTGCT